>JBHJIY010000200.1:0-5158 GCA_050042985.1 Phormidesmis sp.
CCCTACAGTCTATACATGGCAGCTGCCTTTGCGATCTTTCTTACGGAAGGGCAGCTGCCATCACATCGACTACTCGCGTCATGTCCTGCCGACTCACCATCAAATTTGTTACTGCCCGAATCTTTTGCGGCCCGGTCGCCAGCATTGCTACGCCTTCCTGTGCTAGCTCTTTTACAACCTCGTCAGCTGGGTGCGCAGTCACCTCAAAGTTCACGATATTAGTCTCTACTGTTGCCGGATCAATCGCTACGCCTTTGATCCCCTGCAATCCTTTTGCTAGCAGCTGAGCATTCTCGTGGTCTTCGGCTAGGCGATCGCGCTGATGCTGCAATGCGTACAGAGCCCCCGCCGCCATCATGCCAGCCTGACGCATTCCCCCACCAAACATTTTGCGAAACCGCCGAGCCGTCGCCATCTGCTCGGCTGTACCTACCAGCGCCGAACCCACAGGCGCGCCTAATCCCTTCGAGAAGCACACGCTTACCGTATCGAAGGGCGCGGCATAGTCCGCCTCCGAAATCCCTGTCGCTACGCAGGCGTTCCAAAAGCGCGCGCCGTCCATATGGAGCCGTAAATCCTTTTGCTGGCATACCTGTGCAATCGCTTGAATCGTCTCTAGGGGAAAAATACGACCACCGCTGCGATTGTGCGTATTTTCTACGCAGACCAGCTGCGCTCGAGGAAAGTGCGGGTCGTGAGGCCGCAAAGACTGGGCAACTGCATCTGCCGTAAATACACCCCCTTTGCCTGGCAACAGCTTGCAGCTGACACCCGATAAAGCGGCTGGGCCGCCACCTTCGTAGTAGTAAATGTGGGCTTCGGCTTCTAGCAAAACTTCGTCGCCGGGCTGGGTGTGCGATCGCAACGCTACCTGGTTCGTCATCGTGCCCGACGGCATGTATACAGCAGCTTCCTTACCTAGCAGCTCAGCCACGTAAGCTTCCAACGCATTCACCGTTGGGTCGTCGCCTAGAACGTCATCACCGACTGGAGCCTGTGCGATCGCCTGTCGCATATCAACTGTCGGCTGCGTCACTGTATCGCTTCGTAAGTCAATCACAGACATCAACTTTCCTCCATACGTATGTCTCTTTTTATACTCGCTCTCTAGTTCTGGGCACTTTATGGACACACCTGCCAATTGTCACACTCGCCAGAAACTATGAGCCAGTCCTCGCGTAATCATCCTAACGCTCGTCGTATGCTGCAAAGGATGCCAAAAGAACTCGGCCAAACCTTCACCCTCAGCCAAACGCAAGCCATAGAAAACGCGCTCGTCCCCCGCACACACAAAGTCGATGTCCGCTGCCTCATCCCACTCCTAGGCAAAGGCGCGTACTTCGTGCTGGCGGCCGGGCCCAACCGTCGAGATACCCCTCGCGCCCAGCCACCTCTTCCCGAAGATGCCTCGGACATGGTGAGCCACATGCGCCGTACCACGCCAAACACTTACTACCTACTCTCCCGAATGCCAGAGGCGGTCAGAATCACCTTCAATTGGCCACAAATCAAAGCTATCGAGGCCGCATTGGTACCTCGCCGTCACATCATCGATCTACGACTGGCACTCCCATTTTTAGGCAAAGGCGCTTATCTGGTTTTTGCCGCTGGGCCCAACCGACGTTCACACTACAGAAACCTGCAAAACCGCAACCCCCTTGTCATTCCCGCAGTTATTACTAGCGCAACTGTCGGTGCGGGCACACTGCTGGGACTCATTTATCTAAAAGGAAGCGCGCTACTCGCCGAGCCCGACCCTGTTTTTGCCAAAGACGAAGCCTTCCACCCCACCGCCGTACCCTTCAAAAAGAACCGAGGCGAATGTGAAGAGAGTGGTCGTCAATGGATAGACGACCAATGCATCGACAAAGCCCACGATCCGGTCTTTTAAGCCTGTATTTTCACAGGCTTTTCTCGCATTTGTCTATATATTTGCCTGCGTATCTTTGCAGAAGAGCCCCAGAGCCAATGTACAGGGCTCTGTACATTCAACTGCTTTGAAAAGAATTAGTAAAAAGCCGTTGTAGATTAACCCTAAGACGTGCCGTAGATGAATACTCCCTCACCTATTCGGGAAAATTAGGTTATCAGAACTAGCGCCCAATTCTATGAACACCCCTATGCATCCTCAAATACAGAGAACGCTAGCCGCCATTGTGGTGACGGATGCAGTGGGCTTTAGTAAGCGTATGTCCCAAGACGAAGACAAAGCGTTAGGGATGATCAACCGAGATATTCAGCTAATTGGGGAGCTTTGCGAGTTTTTTGAAGGAAAAATCCTTAAAACCGTAGGGGACGGCGTACTGATGTATTTTGTCAGCGCAGTGCAAGCCGCAGCCTGCGCTGTTGAAATGCAAAAGACATTTATCGGCTTTTCTAAAACAGAACAGAAAGGTGACCACTTCACCCATCGAGTGGGCGTACACCTAGGCGATATCTTTTTCAATCAAACAGACATGATGGGCACGGGGGTAAATATTGCCGCCCGGCTAGAATCTGAGGCCAAGCCAGGTGCGATTTGCATGTCGCAAGTGGTGTACGACGTTGTCAAGTCGCGCTTGGAGCTAGATGCTGACTACGTAGGCGAGCTTTCGCTCAAAAATATTCCGGAAGGTGTGGCGGCGTACAACGTATGGCCAAAGGGAATGCGCCCTGAACGTGCGAGTGAAGACACCACTGAAGCCGTTTCGCCTTTAACCATTACGCCGCTGAATATAGCGCTAAAAAAGCTCTCTGCGCATCCCAACAGCCGTCGCATTAAAAAACTGCTGTACGGGACACACCAGGCCTACTGGGAGAACGACTCAAATATTCTAGAAGGCATCGCGCTCAAGATGCTATTGGAGTCTCTGACCGATCGCAACACAACGCTAGAAGAATGTCGGCACAGCCTGTACCAAATCGTAGCAACACTCAACCGCCAAGAAGAGTATACGCAAGTTGCCAATATCATCATCGATAGTCTGCAAGGCTTCTATACAGAACTCACCGGAGGCACCTTTCGAGGAAAAGATACAGCGGCGATGGCTGCCGCTGAGCTTCTCGAAAATCCGATGATTGCCTTCTACAAAGACATCGCGGTTCAGCTTGAGCAAACGGCTGAACCCATCCGCACCAAAAAGATGCTGTACTGCCTGTGCTACGACAGCTGGGAAAACGACAGCCAGCGAATAGAGCAGATGAGTACTATTCTCTTGCTCGAAGGGATGCACAACAGCGTTTCGAGCATTCAAGAGCTACGAAGTCGGCTCAAAACCATCTTGCAAAGGCTTAACCGTAGAGCTAAGTACGCACCGATTGCCAACGCCATATACAAAGAGTGCCAGGTGCTCTATCCGGACGTAGATAGTCCAGATGTAGACAGCCAGATATCAATGCCAGGAACCGCTGGCGTTGATGAAGCGACATCGGAGAACACTCAAATCAACGTGCGAAAAAAGTCTGACGAACGCTGGGTTGCGCCCAAAGCATCCGCTCAGCAGCCGATATCAAAGCCAATAAGAATACGCTCCTCCGCCGTTATTAGCTGAGACTATCTGCTGCGAGGAGGCTGCGCCTTGGCTTTAGCACGCCTTTGGCGTTACGGCTACGCTCAGCCACCGAATGAGAAGGCAGAAAGGAAAATTAGCTCCGATCTCTAGGATTGAGGCGGCATTAGAAGCGATCTTAAGAAGAGATCTCAATAGCTTAAGCTCTTATATGTAGGTGTTGATAAAAAGAAAGGGCATATGGGCATTCCGAAGGTTTTTATTGATGGAGAAGCAGGCACGACTGGGCTCCAAATTTATCAGCGCCTGGCCAAACGAGACGACTTAGAAGTTATCAGCATTGAACCTGCAAAGCGAAAAGAAGCCACTGAGCGCGCAAAGCTTATCAACGCTGCTGATGTGGCTATTTTGTGCTTGCCTGATGACGCAGCGCGTGAGGCCGTGAGCTGGGTAGATAATGACAGTACTAAAATTTTGGATGCTAGCACCGCGCATCGCACCGCTGAAGGCTGGGTGTATGGCTTTCCAGAGATGACCTCACAGCAGCGACAGAAAATTGCTGAGTCGCGCCGGGTTAGTAATCCTGGCTGCTATCCAACGGGATTTGTGGCTGTGGTCTCGCCACTAGTGGCAGCTGGCATAATCCCGCCTACTTTTCCAACAACCGTTAATGCTATTTCTGGCTATTCTGGCGGTGGAAAGAAGATGATTGCACAGTATGAACAGTTCCATGTGGAAGATACAACAGAATCAAAATCGCCCTACAGCCCGTACGGACTGAAGTTTGCGCATAAGCATGTGAAAGAAATGCAGCAATATTCAGGACTTAGCCATACGCCTCTTTTTGTGCCTGCGGTGGGTGACTTTGAGCAGGGTATGGTGGTGCAGGTACCGTTGCCGCTGTGGAGTTTGGAGAATCCACCCAGTGGACAGCAGATTTATGACGCAATTAGTAAGCACTACAGCGGCGAAAGCTTTGTGCGGGTGATGCCATATCAGGGAGAAGGGCAGCTACGAGGAAACAATTTCTTGGAGGCGAAGCTAGCAAACCAGACTAACGAAGTTCAGCTATTTGTCTTTGCGAATGACGATACGCAAGAAGCGCTACTTGTTGCTCGGCTAGATAATTTGGGCAAAGGGGCCTCTGGAGCAGCCGTTCAGAACATGAACATTATGCTGGGGTTGGCAGAAGATGCGGGGTTGACTTAATCAGCTGTGTAGCGCGCCAATGGTTACTTGCTGAACATCCTCGCGATTCATCAAAAAAGAATGGAGCGCGGGCACTTGAACGATGGGGTCTTCTGGCTTCATGCGAATTTCGCTAATGCCTACGATCAAATCGTTTACCTCTTCACCAAAGGGGCTGAGAGGACCGGTGGGCCCTAGCGTTCCAGCGATGAGTGTGTAGGGGCAGTCGAGTGCTGGCAGCTGAGTGTAGAAGTCAGGGTCAGCCATGTTGTTTCCGCTTTGATTGGCAAACCAGCGAAAGGGGGGAAGGCGGTTGGCAATTCGCGCCGCACGCGGAGAGCTATTGGGGGGTGCGAGCATGACTACGTGATCAGGCTGGGGAAAGCTGGCGTTTGTGAGGGCCGCGCGGGTGAGGATGCCGCCCATGGAGTGGGTGACGAGTCCGTAGGGGCCTAGGGTGGAGAGGGTGCGAAGGCGATCGC
>JBHJIY010000201.1:0-37438 GCA_050042985.1 Phormidesmis sp.
GAGCCGCGAGCCGTGCCGCCGTTGCCAAAGTTAACGCCATCGCGGCCACCGTTAATGGTTCCACTGTTTGTTAGGGTGCCGGTAAAGCGACTGCCGTCCTCAAACAAAACGCCGACGCCGTTGCTAGGGTTGGTGCTTTCAGTAGTGCCAGAAAACGGTCGAGTACGGAGGAAAGTCTTTGGGTAAGTCCTCCCAGTTACAACCATTTTTCAGTTGATAGAGCATGCCATCAATGATCGCTCGGTAACTCCAACTCACAGGTTTTGTCTTTTTCTTTTTGGGCAAGACCTCTGGTAACAGCGGTTCTAGAATTTCCCATTCGGCATCAGTCAGACTGTTTGAGTAGGCCATAACTATTGAAAGCGAAGGACTTCACTATTTTCGCGGATTTTGAAAAAGATCTCAAATGGGTTCTATAGAGTTGTAGTTGGCGTTGTTGCAACAATATTCAAAAGATATCCCACCTCTATCTCACCCTCCGATTAAGTGTGACGCCTCGGTTTAGTAGACATAGCTATCCGGCTTAGCCACCTGAATCATCTGTTTGCCTTTGGCGTAGCGTAGCTTTATGAGCACGAGACACTGCACCTTCAATTCATTCATCTGTCGATTCATTTTGCGAGAGGAGACCTTGCCACCAAAGGCCGTCTTGTGTCGAAACATTATGGTCTCAGCCAGTGAACGACGATGGTAATTGATCTCTCGCTTTCACTTAGCTCTCCCCACCAAACGAATCCGATGACAGGGCTGTTTCATTGTCCAGGGAGGAAATTTGAAACTGTGATTGTTTCGATTAGAGGGCTTGGTTAATCCTGTAGCTCGCAACGAGCCAACGGGCCTTCTGAATTTTCTTGGATGAACATGAAACAACCCTGCCCCCCAAAACTGGGCGGCAGGGGGCGAATACAAGGATTAATGAGACGTCTCATTAATCCTCGCAGTTGATAAACCAAACCTCAGATTAACTCAATGAGAAGTTATCGATAGTCAAATCGCTAGCCGCGAAATTTCTCAGAGTGACAGTTCCATTTCCAGCAGCTGCATTATCGACTTGAGCGAAGTCAATGACAGTATCATTGCCCACCTGCTGGGCAGTGCCTAATGCTTGCGTAGCACCCGCTAAATCTAGCGCCGTATCAAAAGTAAATCCAGGAGCTTGGAAAACTCTTAATCCACGAAGCTGATCTCCGCTCTCAAAGTCAAGGATGACATCATTGCCTGCTAGCTCGAAGGTATCATTTCCTCCACCACCCAACAAAGTATCATTACCAGCACCGCCGGAGAGGAAATCATTACCTTCGCCGCCAAGAAGCGTGTCTACGCCGTTGCCGCCAAAGAGTCTGTCATTCCCGCCTCGCCCGTCAATTAGGTCGTTTCCATCTTGGCCAAAGATAACCTCCCTAATACTACCATTGGTGTCGCTGCCGATGACGATATCGTTGCCATCCAAAGCTTCAACGGTATCTCCACTTGAATTAAGAAGGCGATCATCACCATCGGTTCCTTCACTGATATCAGTAGCGAAATCTAGGAACCCAGACCGTGCTCTGTTACGGCCTGTAGGTGTGGCACTGCGAAAAGTGCTGAGATCGAAAGTAGAACCAAAAATTTCTACCGTTTGGGCAGGATTAGGCTCTTCTGGATCAGGCGCTGGCGCTGCTGCCTCTATCCCAAAATTAGCGAGAGTTAAATCGCTAGCGTTGAAGTTACGTAGCGTGGCGATATTTCCATTGCCAAAATTAACAACGGTATTGTTCCCACGCTGGGTTGCAGAATCTAAAGCTGCTTGGGCTTGGTCAGCATTTAGAGTTTGCCCTTCTACGCCGATGACTTCATTGCTGGCAAAATCAGAGATTACGTCTCGTCCTCTAATGACAAATGTATCTGTGCCTTGACCACCAATTAAAAGGTCCCGACCACTTCCACCATTGAGGGTATCGTTGCCAGAACCACCGTTGAGGCTATCTCGACCACTTCCACCATTGAGGGTATCGTTGCCAGAACCACCATTGAGGGTATCCCGACCACCTCTACCTTTGAGGGTATCGTTGCCGCCTCTTCCAAAGATGCGGTCATTTCCTCTTCCTCCTGAAATGCGGTCGTTACCGCTTCTACCAAATAGTGATCTTCCTCTTCTTGAACGTGGCATTTTATAACTCTCCTAGAATGTTCGATTTGCTGATGTTTACAAAAAATGAAAGTGAAAGATGATGTCCTAGAATGCTGCGAATCAGATTACTGATGAAACTCTTGGTTGGTTTGCAGTGCAGGATTCTGGACAGTAGACATGGAATGTACGGACGATTGCTTGATGGCTTCTACTGAAGACTTTGTGGGAATGCCTAGGGTGGTGACTTTGCTTTCATACAACTCCTTGATCAATAAATCCCGCTATGGTTAAGCCCTTGCGGTGCAGACAATGCCAATATAGAAAATGTTCTAATGGCTTGTCTTGAGGAGATAGTCCCAAAAAACATGAGACTAAAGACCTATAAAAGTGTTGATTGAGAGTCAAAAAATAGCGAGTATTGTAGTTTATGAGAAAGAGATTAATTCTTTCAAATTAGAAGCTGAACCTAGATTAAATTGTACCAATTGAACTTCTGTATATATCCGAACCCTGGCTGAACTGTCGGAGAAAGCGCATGGACAATACGACTAAAAAATCCACTTATAATTTCAAATGTAGAAATTCTGAGTGCTGTAAAGAGACTTGCGGCGGCGGGCAGATCTTAGTCGCCATCAGCCATTCACGGAACACAATCCGTTCAGTAAATGGTAAAACACAATTCTTTTTTGAAACAGTTGGGGGTAGCACAAAACTACCCCTAATGTATTTTGGCTCTTCAGGAATTGCCGTGAAGGCTCGCTACATCTAGTGGTGTGGTGACCAGTAGGATTGTGTGAGAATGAGCTTGAATAGGTCACCTCCAATGAAGCGCAATGGAAAACTCGATTGAGCTTCCGCTAGATCTGCCAAATGTCCGAGTCCAAACGGTCGATAAGACCAGCCAAGGAGAATGGATAATCCGTCTAGAGATCACGCTCAAAGGGACGAAGTGCCGTCAAGGTGGGCATCATATCGAACTTCCACGGCGTTGACAGTGCTCTGCGACTACGCTACTTACCGCTGTTTGAAGTGCCGGTTTTTGTGGAGGTCCGGCCAAAGCGTTATCGCTGTGGGTTCTGCAAGGGCAACCCCACCAGCATCCAACAACTCAGCTGGCATGAACCGCGTAGTCCCAACACCAAGCTCTACGAGCGTTGGTTGTTGCGGATGATGATAAATGCGACCGTCGTTGATGTTGCCAAAAAGCTAAATCTAAAATCTGGGGTGGTCACAGGGGTGCTTGACCGTTGGTTAGCGAAGCGCGTCAATTAGGATGGCTTTGATCGATGGCACTGTTGAAACGCGACTCGACATCATCCCAATTATCTTCTCGAACGGCTTACCAGTGGCTTTGTTGAAGGGTTTAACAACCGGGTGAAAGTCCTCAAGCGACGATGCTACGGCATCTTCAATGTTGACCAGATTTTTCAATGACTCACTCTCGACACCAAAGGCTTTGAACTCTTTGGCTACACCTAAACACTAGATGTAGCAGCATCCACGGGAGTTCCTAGAGAGCCAACATTTTCCTCGATTCCGATTAGCTGAGCTAGCTCAGTTATTGAGCTACCCCTTTCATCTAAAAATCTTTGAATTCGTAAACGCACCATGACTGCATTTTGTATTATTGGTAAAACAATTCGAATCAGTGTGAAAAATTGTAATATTTTGCAAGGCGTAGCTATCTTAAATAAACAGAGCCTAACGATAATGAAGCCCAACGATAATGACCATATCACCCTAATGCAAATATCTGGAAGTAGTTCATTCGTATAGGTCCGAGAAAACTGTAAATGCAAGAGGAAGCTGTCAATAAATGGAAATATTTTCTACACAGATGTTTTCTGTGTAGAAAATAATCTGAGCTACTCACAACAAAGCATTATGTCTAGCACAGTGCTTTCTCAGTAGGCTCTCATGTTGAAAAAAATCATCATTTTAATCTGGGTATGTAGAGAGCGATAGGGAGTGCCCTCCATGAATAGTCTTGAGAAAATCGGTCTGAATTCCACAGCAGACCCCATTCGAGTACTGCTGGTAGATGATGAGGATATTGTTCGCTATGGGCTAAAGTCGATTTGCCAGGCAGAATGTGCCCTAAAAGTTGTGGGTGAAGCGGCAAATGGTCAGGCGGCTATTGAGCAGGCCCAGGCCCTGCAACCCGATGTCATCCTGATGGATATCAATATGCCGGTGCTAGATGGCGTGAGCGCTACAGCAGCGATTCGTCAGGCTTTGCCGGATACCAAAGTATTGATTTTGACTGCGTTTGAAGACGATGAACATTTGGTGGCTGCGATGCAGCAGGGGGCGTCGGGCTACCTACTTAAAAACACGCCGCCAGAAGATTTTGTTTGTATTATTCGAGCTGCTCACAAGGGCTATTTGCAAATTGGGCCCAGCTTGAGTCGTCAGCTCTTTCAGCAGTTGAAGCCCCTGGCTGCTGTGAAAAAGCCCACGATTCGTAAAGGGATTACGCCGAGGGAACAGGACGTGCTCAGCTTAGTGGCTGAGGGGGCGAGTAATCGAGAAATTGCCGGAATGCTACATATTGCTGAGAAGACGGTGAAAAACCATGTGAGCAGTTTGCTGAGTCGGGTGGGGGTGCGCGATCGCACCCAGCTAGCCCTGTGGGAGAGACAGTTCAGCGAGAGGCCATTGATCGCCTAAACGGAGCCAACGCAATACACTCAAACGAAGACAAGATTACAGATGGCTTAAAATCCACAGCTTGGGATAGCGTGATGAAATTAGGCAGCTTGGGAACAAAATTTAGCGTGTTACTCGCGCTCATTTGGCTACTCGGTGGCAGCGCAACAATATTTACCTTATCTCGGCATCTTAATGCACAAGCCGAACAAACTGTACGAGAGCGAGCAGAGATTGTTCTGACTGCTATGCAAGCCGCTCGCAACTACACTCAACACAACATTCAGCCCCTAGTCAAAGCCTACTCACTCGCTGATAACAGTTTTACTCAAGAGATTATTCCAAACTTTGCTGCCCGCAGTATTTTCTCTAACTTTAGGCAGCAAGATCCTAACTTTTTAGACTACTTGTACAAAGAAGCCGCTATCAATCCTACCAATCCTATTGACTTAGCCGATAGTTTTGAAGCAACACTCTATCCTCAGCTCGAAGCTTTGACAGAGACGCCCCCAAGAATGCTTTCAGGGTACAGAACGCTAAATGATCAGAAGTTTTTTTACTTGGCACGACCTCTAGTCGTTAACGATGAAAGCTGTCTGGCCTGTCATGGTAATCCCGAAGAGGCACCGTCGCCGCTCCTTAGCTTATATGGCGATCGCAACGGCTTTGGTTGGAATCTCAATGAGATTGTTGCCACTCAGGTAATGTATGTGCCCGCAGATATGATTTTTGCTCGTGGACGACAGAATTTGTGGACGGTGACGAAAACCTTTTTAGGCATCTTTGGCGCGTTGTTTTTGACAATTAATCTATTGTTGTGGCGTACGGTGATTCGTCCTTTGAAGATTCTCACAGGAACGGCAAAGCAGATCAGTGCGTGCTCTGTAGAAAGTCGACAGCCAGTGCTGCTAAAAGATGAAAACCTGACACCATTGACGGTACGCAAAGATGAGCCGGGTCAGCTAGCTCGGGCCTTTGAGTACATGCTGCACGTGCTGGGACAAAGAGAGCAAGATTTGCAGCAGGCGGTGGAAGAGAGAACCCGGTCGCTCTCCCAAGAAATGCGCGATCGCCAAGCTGCTCAGTCGGCCTTACAGGTATATGCCCATGCTATGAACCACGACCTGCGCAACATTGCGATGGGCATCTCCAGCGTAGTGCAGGGTATTGTTTTTCGTTCTGGCAAGTCACCTGCCACAGAACCTATTGCTGAATCTACCGCTAATTCTGCACAGAGAACAGTGATTGTTGATAAGACGGCTATTTCACTGATTCAGAAGAGCTGCGCTCGCCAGCTATCGCTAATGGATAGCCTCATGGAAGTACGCTCGGCTACCTTGAATAGCTCGGCGGTATGGCAATCGGCATTGCAACCTGCACCTGTGAGCTTGCAGACATTAGCGAGTGCGCTAGTTAAAACCTATTTGGCTAAACCCAGTTCAGCGACGTTTGAAAATCGGATAGGAGACAACGCTATGAGTTTGCCGCTTGTAAAAGTTGACGAGCGCCAGATTCAGCGCGTGTTTGAAAACCTAATAAACAATGCTTTGAAATACAACCCGAAAGGTGTGCATGTTATCCTGTCTGCGACAATGGATGAAAGGGAGAATATGGTTTGTTGCACAGTGGCAGACAATGGCCGAGGAATCGATACTGAAAAAGGTGAAGACTTGTTTGAACTGTACAGCCGAGGAGTCGAGAACCCATCAAGCTCAGGATACGGCCTAGGTCTGTATATTTGCCGCAAAATTATCACAGCTCACGGTGGGTATATCGGTGTAAAACCTTCTCCTGACAAAGGCGCAACGTTTTGGTTTACGCTACCCGTTGCTTGATGAGTAAAGATGAAGATTGTGACTAAGTCTCTACGCAGCAAAAAAGACCGCCTTATTGTCTGAGAAAAGACAATGAGACGGTCTTGGAATTGTGTGCATACTCAAAAAAAGTGAATTTTCTGAGCGACGTTTAGCAGACGCTAAAGATTTATCTGCAAAATTACCAACCCTTATCGGACTGATCCTGAACGTAGGCAGCTACGTTAGCAATCTCTTCTTCGGAGAGGCGGGTGCCAAAAGCAGCCATTGCATTCTTACCGTAAGTCACCTGCTTGACGATAGCGTTGATGTCGTGCTCTGCGCCGTAGCCGTCTAGATATTGTTCTAATGCGTCTACTTTCAATGTTTTCTGTGCCATGACAGCGTTGTTGCCACCAATGTGGCAAGCTGCGCAGTTGGAGGAAAATACCTGAGCGCCTGCCGCGAGGTCGGCTGCGATCGCAGGTGAAACAATAGGCGAAATCAGGCTAACGAAGATCGCCAAGACAGAAGCGATGAAAACTCTCATAAATTAAAAAACTCTTTTTGTTTTGAAAAGCAACCGTTCATACCCTAGGTATCGGCGCCATTCCAGGTCAAAAGACACGACGTCATACTTTACAAAAGTAATTATTCTGAAATATATTGGCTAGACTGTACGGTTTGCATGCTGATTTTAAAAAATAGGCTTTTGAAGAGGTGTTCAGCTGGTACTTATGTACACGCTGAAAAAATATGTAATTTCCATGCGATCTCCGGAAATTACATATTTTTCGTTAATTCTATTTGAAAACTTCGTAAAGTGGCTTGTTTCTTGGCCCTGGCAACCTGAAGCTTGGCATAATCAACAAAATTTGTAGAGAGGCACTTCAGGGAACGGCCTAGAAGCATCATGTAGGGCAAGTCTTAATAGATGTTACTGAGAATACAATTCTAATGAGCAACATATTTGCAAAAACTTTTCCAGCTGCTGTATCTGCTACGGCTGCTATGGCACTGGTTGTTGCGGCTCCGACGCCAGCCCGTGCTGTAGACCTTTTCAACAATTTGGATTTACCAACTGAAGATGGGCTGCTTCCCGGCGCATCAAATAGAAGGTATGCTCAACAGTTTATCCTCGACGACAGCGCTGGTATTGACAGCGTCACCTTGAGCTTATTTGGCGGTCGGGATGAATTCGATGACTTTGGAACACCGACTGGTGTTGTGAATGTAGAAATTTGGGGTGATGATGCAAATTTTCCTACCGCTTCACTCGGTTCTGTAGGGATTCTAGATTTGAACACAACGCCGATAACGAACACTGAGGCACAGCTTGAAACGTTTGATGAACCGCTCCTGGGCCTGAATGGTAACCAGCCTTACTGGGTTGTTTTGAATTTTGAGGATGCGAACGTTGATTTCTTTGAATCGATCGGCTGGAACGCGACCTCATCTGCAGAAGGCACGAATGGAGCAGCCAAAGCACTTTTGAGTATAGATTCTGGATCGTCATGGGATATCTCGTCAGAACTGCTAGGCTCAGAGACCTTAAACTACTTTCAAGCATCTGTTTCTAGTACTAGTGTTTCTGTGCCTGAACCGAGTGCAGTATTTGGCAGTTTTATTGTCCTAGGTCTCTGTGGTGCTTTGAAATGCAAAATGTCTGACTAGATGTCAGGTAGCCTGGTGATATTTTGTTGATGAGGCTTCGCTAGCTGGCTGCTTCTGTGAGGCCTCGTGCTTAGGCTTCAACTTGCTCACCTGTCTGTACTTTCCATAGGCTAGCGTAAACGCTATTGAGTGTAATCAGCTGTTCGTGGGTGCCGCTTTCGATGAGTTCTCCTTGCTCCATGACGTAGATGCAGTGGGCGTTGCGAACGGTGGAGAGACGATGTGCGATCGCAATCACCGTTCTCTCTTTTGTGATTTTCTCCAATGATTTCTGGATTGCCGCTTCTGTTTCGTTATCAACCGCAGAGGTCGCTTCATCGAGTATGAGAATGGGTGGATTTTTTAGTAAGGCTCGTGCGATCGCTAATCTTTGTCGCTGACCGCCAGAAAGTTTCTGCCCGCGCTCTCCTACAATCGTGTCGTATTTGTTTGGCAGGCCCACAATAAAGTCGTGCGCTTCGGCCACATGTGCCGCTTTTGTGATTTCATCTATTGTGGCGTTAAAGCTACCGTAGGCAATGTTTTCGGCGACTGTGCCATGAAACAAAAACACATCTTGACTC
Source organism: Phormidesmis sp. (assembly GCA_050042985.1). Classification (GTDB taxonomy): domain Bacteria; phylum Cyanobacteriota; class Cyanobacteriia; order Phormidesmidales; family Phormidesmidaceae; genus Phormidesmis. The sequence continues at coordinate 8,790 of JBHJIY010000201.1, forward strand.
ACCAGACCGATGGCCTTTCTCAAGTCTTTGAGTTCTAGCGACTGTAGGTCCAATCCATCGAGCGTGATTTGTCCACCACTTACTTCGTAAAAGCGTAAAAGGAGCTTTACGAGCGTACTTTTTCCTGATCCGGTTGAGCCCACGATGGCGGTTGTTTTCCCAGCTGGAATTCTTAAAGAGAGATTCTTTAAGATAGGCTGCCGCTCGTTGTAAGCGAAAGAAACATTCTCGAAAGAGACTTCGCCGCTGACTTCGGTGGTGGGTAGAGGCGTGTTGCCAGGTCGGATGGCAATAGGGGTGTCCAACAGATTCATCACGCGCTGAGTGGACGCCATAGCTCGCTGGTACTGGTCGAGCGTTTCGCCGAGCCGGGTGAGCGGCCACAGTAGGCGCTGGGTGAGGAATACCAGCACTGTGTAGGTGCCTGCCTCGATGTTGCCAGCGGCGGTCGCGAGGCCACCATAGAACAAAATGCCGGTAAAGCCGATGAGAATAATGACGCGAATAATCGGAATGAAAGCAGCGCTGAGCACGATGGCTTTTTTGTTGCTGAGGCGATAGGCCTGGCTCTCGTGGCTGAGCTGAGCGAGTTCGTAGTTTTCAGCGGTAAAGCTTTTGATGGTGGCGATGCCAGTGAGATTGTTGATCAAGCGAGTGTTGATTAGGCCTGCTTTTTCTCGGACATCGGCGTAGCGGGGGGCGAGATATTTTTGGAAGGCGATCGCACCAAAAATAATGAATGGCATCGGCACCACAGCCATCCATGCCAAGCTGGGTGCGAGCACAAAAAAGACCGCGCCGATAATCAGCACAGTGGTGCTCATTTGCAGGATGCGGTTGGCTCCCACGTCTAGAAATCGCTCCAGCTGATTTACGTCATCGTTGAGCATGGCCATGAGCGCTCCTGTGCTGCGCTCCTCGAAGTAGGCGAGCTCTAGATTCTGTACGTGGCTGTAAGCATCAATTCGCAAATCATTTTCGATGGACTGGGCGAGGTTTCGCCACAGCAGCTCGTAGGCGTATTGGAATGCAGATTCGAGCGTCCAAACTAGGAAGGTGAGGACTGAGAGCACAATGAACTGCGATCGCAGTTCGACAATTCCCCACCGCGCCAAAATCGAGTCTTGCTGGTCGACTACGATATCGATGGCGATGCCAATCAGCGCTGGCGGTGCAAGGTCGAACACTGTATTGAGGACAGAGCAAGCGCCCGCTAGCCAAGCTTTAGAACGGTACCGACGCCCGTAGGCCATTAGCCGCACAAACGGATGAGCCGCTGAATTTGCCGTCGAAGCCGTCCAAGAAACCGTCGAAGAAGCCATTGTAAAACCGCAAAAGTCCTTAGTGAAAGAGGCTGCTCATGACAGCGGCTTTCGCTAAGGACTATAGCACTGGCTAGAGAGCGCAAGACTCTGCTCTAAGGCATCTTGTTTTTAAGCGTCGACAGTTTCTTTCTCTCGTTCGCTACTTGCACCTTCGTCATCTAGTAGATTGGAATCTTCTAAGACCCAGCGCACGGCGCTTTCGGCAAAGGCGTCAATTTCATCGAGAGAGAGCTGTACAGGTTCTATATTGCGCTCGCTAAGTTCCTTTGCAAAGCGTGCTTCCGGCGCAGACTGGCCGACGATGTCCTCTAGTTCGCGAAGCATTATCTCTTCTGCTAGCTTGCTTTCTGCCGCCTGTTCCTGGTTAGCTTTTTGCTGGTCAGCCTGACTCTGCACAGAGAGCTGTTGCTCGACGAGATTGCGAGAAATCTGCGATGCTGCTGGCAGCTGGTCTACAGTGGGCTGTTTTGTGAGTTTGAATGCGTGAGATTGGTTTGCAATCGCCGCACCTTCTGCTGCGAATGCGGGCCTGAGCTGACCCGTCATTTCCATGAGTTCGTGGAGTAGATCGAGCGGTATATAGTCGTTGACGCGCTTGTGACCTGGTGGCAGGCCAAACCGCTTTTTCTGGGGTCTAGTTGGCACAATCTCTAGCGAAAGTGCTTCTGAAACATCTCCGGCCCGGCGCTGGGCCGCGACAGCAACTGCCCCTGCGGCAATTACGATACCTAGCAGCATTTTTCCGATGCTGCCTTCAGGAACCTTGGCTTCGAGTGTTCTGGCCGCCGCGAAAGCTGGTGATATAGATGCGGTGTTGTTTGTATCTGTAGGGTTTGTATCTGTAGTGGGTGCAGCGATTAGGGTTTGGGCTTTGGCTGCGGTTGCAATGCGATCGCTCTCTTGTTCATACTGCGCAACCAGCTTTTGGGCGATGTCGAGTTCGCGCTGAATGGTCTCGTACTCGCCGATGTTTTGGGCGAGCTGGCGATACCGAGTTTGGAGCTTGTCGGTCGCGAGCTGTACGGTGCGATCACGCAGCTGCTGCACATCTTTTTGGTGAATGGCAACTGTGAGCGACTGCAACAGATCCAGCGCAGCGGGCGTGCCGTAGATATTACTAGACCGCTCGCTAGGATTTTGGTCTTCAGATGAGAGCAAGTGATTTCCCAGTACAGCCTGAGCTGCCTGGTAGAGATTGGTTTGCTGCTGCTCGTAGTCAGCGTAGATTTGGTTGAGCGCGGTGGCATCTACGCTAGCCCGGCTAAACTCCTCAAGCAGCTGCCGCTCGGACTGCTGAAGCACTAGCCAGCGCGCTTGGTAAGTGCTATCGATCGCGAGCAAATGCTCCGCTAAATCGGGTGCGACTTCGGCGGTGGAAAGTCGTACTTTGATTTGGCTAATGTAGCGCTCGGTGGCTGAGAGCTGGAGGGCAATTGTCGTTTTTTGGTCAGTAATTTCTGAGATTCTGTCAGATAGGACACTCTGGTAAGCTCTCAGGTCATGTTGACCGTGCTGTGCTTCAAAGGCGGCTAGGCGCGCTTCGTGGTCCTGAACCTGTTGTTTGGCTTCGGGCAGCTGCTTATTTATATAGTCAATGCTGCGGCAGGCCGAGCCGGAGCAGCCGCGCTTTGCCCGATTTTGAGTGACTAGCTGATTGACAATCGCCTGGGTCGGTAGCGCATTGACGGCGCTGCTACTGGGGATGTCAGTGTAGTTTAGGCTCCAGCTACCGTCGGCTTTGCTGACGAGCTGTGGTGCGGTGATGGGTAGGGTCGGCAGCGTTGAGGTGCTGACAGCTGAGGTGTAAGTGCTGTCTGCGTTTATGTTGCCTGCTTGAGCTGACTGGCTAAAAAGCGCTGGCTGCGTTTGTTCAACGTAGGGATTAATGCCTTGGCCTTGGTTGAGGGCGGCTGTCTGAGTGGCCGACTTATCAACGAGTTTACTTCGTGTGCTCTCTAAGGCGGGTGCTGGGGGAAAGTAAGTTTCACCTACAGGGATGCTAATAGCCTGCTCACCTACGAGGGAGACGGCCAGCCCAGCTGACACAGCGGCGGTGCCTGCGATCGCCCCACCGACCTGTCGCCAATGCGGTGTTGGGGTGGTTTGTATGCTAAAAGTTTGACTGATAGCGCTGCCGGCATTGTTGCTGAGCCACTGGTCACTAAGCCACTGGTCACTAAGCCATTGATCACCACGCCCCTGACGGTGAGGCGACGGTGCAGTGTCTAGTAGCTCGGGCGGGTAGACGGAGCCTGGGACAGCACTATCTTCTGGAGCTTGCATAAAGGCCTGCTCGGGTGGGAGAACAAGCAATTGTGTAGGAGGTATAAACACGTTTGCTAATAATTTCTACAAGGATTTACAGTGCCATCCGGGGAGGAATCCGAAAGCAAGGAGTAAAAGACGCTCGAAAATGTCTTCGTTCAGCAGCATGCCCACAAATACGTATCAACTAAACTTGTTTCAAAATATTCGTTGAAATAGGTGCCGTTTATACCTTCTTTATTCCGTGTAATTGCCGTGTGACCGTTGATACGCTTTATTAGACGCCACTACTGCTTCTATGGCTGTGATTTGCTCACGGCACCTCGCTATGCCTGTCCTTCAACGCTCAATAACGCTCAATATTGGTATTCAGTATTGGTATTCAGTATTGATATTCAGTATTGGTCCTTCGACTTTCTCTTCCCACCGTTTTGACTATGCTTCCTGATTTCTCTGATCTTGCCACTCTGTATAAAGATGCTTTACTCCAAAGCGTGCTGCCCTTTTGGGAGACACATTCTATCGATCACCGCTACGGCGGCTATTTCACCTGCCTAGATGCTGCTGGCAAGCGATACGACACCGACAAATTTGTGTGGCTGCAAAACCGGCAGGTGTGGACTTTTTCCATGCTGTGCAATCAGCCTTTTATGACGGCAGGAAACCTAGACCATGAGTCGCCGGAACACCTATCAGAGCGGAGAGCGACCTGGCTTGCGATCGCCAAAGGTGGTGCAGACTTCTTGTCGACCCACGGGCGAGACCCAGAAGGTAATTGGTACTTTTCGTTGACCCAGTCGGGTAAGCCGCTCACTCAGCCCTACAACATTTTCTCGGACTGCTTTGCGGCGATGGCGTTTAGTCAATATGCCCTCGCAATTGGCCAAGGGCCAGATCAGCAGCAGGCTAAAGACATCGCTCGGCAGGCATACGGCAATGTTCTCCGTCGCCAAACAGATCCTAAGGGGCGCTACAGCAAAGCCTATCCAGGTACCCGTCCCCTGAAGGCATTGGCGGTTCCGATGATTTTGGCGAATTTGTCCTTGGAAATGGATTGGCTGCTAGAAGGCGATGCTCTCGATACGGTGCTGGCTGACACGGTGCATGAAGTGATGGGCGATTTTTTGGATAGCGATCTCGGCCTGATGTACGAGCATGTGGCCCCGGATGGCGCACCTGTGGACTGTTACGAAGGGCGACTGATGAACCCTGGCCACGGGATTGAGGCGATGTGGTTCATGATGGCGATTGGTGAGCGCCAGGGTAACCGCAAGCTAATTGACCAAGCAGTGGAGGTTGTGCTCAATACGCTGAGCTATGCCTGGGACAAGGAACACGGTGGACTCTATTACTTTTTAGACCGTGAGGGCTATCCGCCTCAGCAGCTTGAGTGGGACCAAAAGCTGTGGTGGGTTCATTTAGAAACCCTGGTAGCTTTGGCCATGGCCTACCGCTTGACCGGGCGGGCGGACTGCTTGGCCTGGTATCAGACCGTGCATGCCTATGCCTGGAGCCATTTTGCCGATAGCGAGCACGGTGAGTGGTATGGCTATCTCAATCGGCAGGGCGAGGTGCTACTGCCGCTGAAGGGTGGTAAATGGAAGGGATGTTTTCACGTGCCACGGGCGATGTATTTGTGCTGGCAGGAGTTTGAGCGGATTGCGGAGGAGGGGTGAGGGGGTGAGTGCTTATGAACATTTTCCCTTTTCTCCCTTTCTCCCCTGCTCTCTAATAGAAGTCAGCTAGAAGTCTAGAAGTTAGCTAGAAGTCTAGAAGTCAGCTAGAAGTCTAGAAGTAAGCTAGAAGTCTAGAAGTCATCTAGAAGTCTAGAAGTCATCTAGAAGTCTAGAAGTCAGCTAGAAGTCAGCTGCTATATCCGCCGGGTTCAAGACCGTGACCCCCGCTGGCTGAGCAGCCTTTGGCTGCGCTCGCTCGGCTTCGCGTAGGGCAATGTAGCGATCGCGCATTGCCCGGTTTTTATTGATAGAGGCGTGGGCCTGGTCGGTGGGGAGGTTGTTTCTCATGCCACAGGTGTTGAGGGTGGCAAACATTTGAATGAGATGGATGAGCTGATGGTCTTGTTCGGTGGTGGCCAGGGTCGGGTTGTGTCGTAGCTCGCTCATGCGCTGAAGGCTGAGAATCTCGCTTGTGAGTGAGGTTTGGCTTAGGGATTGCTCTAACGTGCTCAATACTTGGGCTTCTTCTTGGCCGCATAGGGCCATCATTTCCCGTTCTGTGAGGGGAAGTAGGTTGCCGGTTTGTTTTAGATAAGTTAGCTGTAGGGCAAAGGCCTGGCCGAAGACACTGTACGGGCAGCCGTTGATAGCAGAGATACTGGTGGTGAGTAAATGGGTACGCAGCGGGCCCCATTGCTCTAGGGTGCTGGCGTACTTGAGGCTATTGCGGGCAAACCAAAAGAGCGATCGCACGGCTCCTTTTTGCGCCACTACTGGCCTGACGATGTTGGGTTTGAATCCCCAAAGCTGGTCGTAAAAAATTTCTATTAAAAAGATTGCTGTGGCCCGGAAGGGATTGGTAATTGCCATGCTGGAAATTGCCTCACTAAATTTGCCTCACTAAATTTGCCTCTCTGGCTGCCCAGCTAAAAGAGTGACTTAATTATATGGACCCTTGTCAAGTTTGAATCTATGGACAATAGAACATAGCTGTTACGTAATCTCACGGAGCGCCGGGTTCTCGGGAATACCGTCTGGCGCTATGGTTGATACCATCAAGGGCGCAGATCACATCCTCCACACCATGCTGAAAATCTCCAACGCCGTTTCTATTCCCGACAACGAGATTGAAATGAGTGCGATTCGCTCCCAGGGCGCGGGCGGCCAAAACGTAAACAAGGTGGCGAGCGCTGTGCATTTGCGGTTTGATGTGGGCGCGTCGTCGCTGCCGCCTTTTTATAAGCGTCGGCTGCTGGCGATGAGTGACAAGCGGCTGACTAAGGATGGCGTGATTGTGATCAAGTCGCAGTCGCATCGCTCTCAGGAGCGCAATCGGGAAGATGCGCTGAGTCGACTGCAAACCATGGTAAAAGCGGCAGGCGTATTGCCGAAGAAAAGGCGTCCGACTAAGCCTACAAAAGGATCTAAACGGCGGCGATTGGACAGTAAAAATAAGCGATCGCAAATCAAGTCTTCGCGTAAGAAGGTGGATCTAGAATGAGCCAGAGAATGAGTCAGACCTCAACTAGTCAGGTGCAAACTCGCAGTCGCATTGAGACTCACAGCGAGCAGGCGTTGGAGAAAGCTGCGTCCAAAAAAGCGCTGTTTGAGCTAGACGTGCTGCGGATTGTGGGGATGGTGCTGATTTTGTTTGAGCATGCTCGGCCTTACTTGGGCTGGGATCCTCGGGTGAAGTGGCTGGTGCCGAGTGTGGGTGGAATTGGGCTGACTATTTTTTTCTTTTTGTCTGGCTTTTTGCTGCGAAGGTCGCAGCAGCAGCGACGTCAGTCATTTGATGCGGTAACGTTTCTAAAGAGTCGTTTTGTTCGGATTTTTCCGCTTTATTGGTGTGCGATCGCCGCTTTTACGGCTGTTTTTCACGTTGCCAAGCTGTTTAAGCCTTCGGACTTTGCGCCCTTACCCCAAACGCTCCTAGCGCATGTTTCAGGCTTACAACTCTTTGTTTCGCCTCATATTTTTGTTGTTTTCACCATTTGGTACATGGGTGCGCTAATTCCCTACTACCTCGTGTTTGCGCTGACGGCGCGGCTCAATATTCGCAGTTTTCTCCTCTCTAATGGCTTGGTTCTCATTGGGTTGTACGGTCTCAAGCTGGTGCTGGCTAGTCAAGGAATAGCGCTTATCGATACCAGGCTGCTGCTACATTTCCCAACGTTTTTAGCCGGTGCCTACTATGCTCATTTAGATCCCGATTGCAATCTTATGCGTCGACACAAGTCCACGCTGGCGATTGTGTTTACAGTGCTGATGCTGGTGATTATTCGGTGGGAAGGGCCGAGCGGCTTTTCGTTGGATAAGGTGAATATTACGGCTGATGGCTATGTTTATTATCTGTATTGCTTAGCGGGAGGGATGGCTTTTGGTGCGATCGCTTTTCTCCTTAGCAACAGTGCACAAAAGTTTCCAAAAATCATCGCGATACTATCGGTGAGCTCGTATGCGGTGTATTTGTTTCATAGGCCGCTCTACAGTCTCTTTTATATCTTTTGGCTAGAGCTGCTCTCTTATTCGGTGCCCACCCGTACGCTGCTCTATCCGTTTGCTACTTTGTTTGTTGTCGCTGTTTCCTACGGCATTTCACAAATAGATGTTCGAGTATTCAAGCCCGCTTTGACCAAGCTGCTTAGCCGCTGACTTTATAGAGCATAGGCGAGTTCCACTCGGCAGGAATCTTCTCGTAGGCAATGCCCGCTTCCTCGAACAGCTCGATGCGACTATTAGCAGGGCTAAAGACAAAGATATTGGTATATTCACTGCGATATTTCTGAATCTCTCTACTCAGAGACTGACTCGATAATGTCTGCTCATCTCGAAATAAGTAATCAGTGTCTTTGTTTAAGCGGTGGCTAAAGACCAGGGTTTGAATATAGTCTTCGTAGCTGATAACGAGTGTCTCTGCTGACACTTGATTGATAACGGTTGCAGCCCTCTGGTAATTGCGTCCGTATTGTGCTCCCGACGCGGTTGTTGAAAGGGTGATCCTAAACAAGTTAGCGGTAGACGTTAAACTCACTAGTAGAACAAAGAGAAGTCCGATGCTAAATGCCCGTCGCTGCCATGTACGGGGGCGTGGTAACGCTGTCTTTTTAGGGGTTGACCGTACGCCCAATGCTAGCCAATACCCGAGTAGCGGTAAGCCTGCCATAACGGTCGGTAGGTAGTAGCGAACCTTGGCCGAAATACCTTGCACGAGAAAGGTGTCGAGTACAATAATCGGCAGCGATGTGAGGGTCAAACAGCTCAGGATTAGTGCGAAAGAGTCTTTCTCTTTTCTGTGGTGTACAAGCCATACGATAGTTGTGATGGCTGTGATCATCGCTAGGATTGCTACGCCTGGATTGTCTAGCCAATCGTTGCTTAGCAAGCTGATATTGGATTTCTTTAAAAATAGCTGCACTGAAAACATTATGCCGTTTGTGAAATAGCTCCACAGTGGCGGGGGCGCGGTGACTTCGGGCGGGTCTGCCAGATTAGTCGTGAGTGCAAACTGTTGATAGCCGCTGAGAATCCCTGCAATCCACGGCACAAAGCTGAGCCCTGCAGTAACGACAGCTAATACAGCCCCTCTTATCTTGCTTAGATTTTTTTGTGCTAGGGCATATGCCAAGTGCGCTACTGGCAGTAATACAAAAAATAGATGCGTATAGAATCCAAGGCCGATCAATAGGCTGTACAGGGCCCACATCTGTTTGGATGGTGTTCGATAGGTGCGAATGAATGTGGCTGTTGATAGACAGCTTAAGAGGATAAGGAGTGAGTACTGGCTGACGTGCTGGCTTGCCGAGAATATCAGCGGTGAAACGGAAAAAAGAGACAGTGAAATAAGGGCGGCTAAGTGATCGCGAAAAAGCTCATAGCTGAGCCAATAGAGTGCTGGCAGCGTTGCTATGGTTAGCAGTGTGGCAAATAGTTTGGGGTTTAGCCAAGTGGCGAATAGGCCCATCCACTTTTGCAGTAAAAAATAATAGAGCGGTGGATGCTCTCTGTTGGCCAGTAGCGCGTTCAATCCTGGAGCTTGCTCGCACTGGGTACAGGTAAGCTGATAGCGATCAACAAACTCACTGATCGGCATTGGCTCTGCAAGTGTAAGCACTGCTGTGAGCTTAGGGACCGTCACCCCAGAGGTTCTCATTAGTTTGCGTACTTCGTCTTTATCGAAGTAGATGTTGAGACTAGCTGCGATAATTTGTAGACCCACAGCGAAGACGATCAGCGTAATTAATACGCCTTTGAGCCAGCGCAGAGTGCGATTTCTCTTTGGAGAGGCTCCGCCATCGCGTTGTAATGAGGAGAGCGGCGTCATAGTGCGAGTGTTATGAGGACTTATGGGATGACTGCGGTTAACTGCTGCTTCAGTGCGGGCGGGTTAACTGCGACGCTGAGCTTGGTAGAGCTGGGCTGATTGCATTTCTCTGCTTTGAGGTGTGAGTGTAATCTCTGGAGCGATTTGCAGAAATTCCACCAGGTCATTCGAGGCTGAGTAGATAAAGAAGTCGCGATTGATGGGGATTTGTGAGAGTGCAGTGGTGTAGTCGGGCGTTTGTTCTGGGTCGAGCAAAATAAACTGAGTGCCGAGAGGGATTTGGTGGCTGAGTGACAGGATGTAGGTGTGATCGGCGTCGGTTAAGATGAGTGGCGCAGTGACCTGGTTGATGAGTGGCGTGGCGGCGAGTGTGCGTGTGCTAGAGCCTTTTCCCCAGCCAAGAGACTGAGAGACTAGGTAGCTAGAGACTAGGCTGCCTAAGATAAGGGTGATGGCTGCAAACTGTTTTAGTGTGGCTTGTTTGGGTTTTTCTCCCTGCGATTTCTTATGGGTGTTGAAGGCTTGCGCTATGGCGTAGCCCACAGCAATCTCTATCCCTAAATAAGCTATGAGGGAATAGCGAGGTAGGAGCGATCGCCTGCCGCCAGTCAGTACGTCGGGAATAACATGTGCCAAGCTGCTGACGGCCATGAGCAATATGATAAATAGCCAGACTTTTTTGGGTGTGTGGCGGTAGAGCTGGTAGGTGCTGTATGCGATCGCGCCCAGAATTAAATACGAGATAGGGTTACTAAAGCCGGGCACCCAGTCAAAGTCAATAAAGCCGATGCCCGCGTTGTGCAGCCAATGCTCAACTCGTTCTAGCAGACTGGAATTGTAAGTACTGGCCCATTTAGTCGTTCGGCCTAGCTGATCTTTGCGACTTAGGACGACCCACACCCAGGGCGAAAAGGCGATGCTAATGCCTGTGCTGGTAACGAGGTAACGCAGTAGCTTTTGACTGATGCGAAATTTTTCACTGAGGAGCACGTACAGTCCGTGTGTCACGAGTACCCATGTGAAAAATAGATGCGAATACATCCCCAGCGTGGCAGCGATGCCATAGCCTAACCAAGGGAGCCAAGTATTTTTGGAGTGGGGATCGGTAGAGACCATTTGTGCAGAGGTCGTTGGCTCTGGGCCGCGATTAATTTGGAGTGCTTGCAGCAGAAAAGCGCTGGAGACCACTGCTAGCAGAGCCCAAATGGTGTATTGCCGGGCTTCTTGAGCCAAGAGCACGTGAAAGGGTGAGATAGCAATGAGCGCGACGGTGCTCCAGCCGACTGCGTTAGCGTTGACGGCTGTCGATGCGAATAGGATTTGGCATAGCCAGTAGGTGGCGGGTAGCAGCAAAATGCTGAATGCGATCGCTAACCACCGGGACGCGGCAGCAGTGCTAAAAATCTGCAAAGAAAATCGCATGAGCAGGTAATACAGCGGTGGGTGCTCAGGATTATTGGCAAATGCGCTCATTGCCGCGCCCAGTGGCCGGTCGACACTAGCGGTTTGGTATTTTTGCAAGTCGCTATTAGTGAGCGGCTCACCGGTGTAGACGGTGTCTATAAATTCCTGACTGGTGACGCCAGAAGCTCTCAGTATTCCTCTGACTTCATCTACGGTGTATACCTTTTGCCCAACGTCTGCGAAGCGTGCGTAGAGACCGAATAGAAGCAGCCCGAGGATGAACAATCGTCTAATTTTCATAGCTGTTTTTATGGTTTGTCAAAGCTGTTGTGGGCAAACCCATCAAACTTTCTCACTCTATAAAGCCCGTGTTGCGACTAAAAAGTCAATTCAGGTGTTTATTCTTTGGCCGATTCATCAATACTGTTGTTATCTCGGTAAACAATCTAAGTTATGTCGTTCAAATCACTCCTCGCTCGGATAAAGCCCTACCTTCGCTGGGTCATTTTGGGCGGCACGCTCTTTTTTATCGTGAAAACGCTCAAAGACCACTGGCAGGAGGTGACGGCTATTCAGGTGGCGTCGTCGGCCTGGTACTGGTTTGCGGCTGCTTTTGTAGTGACGTTAGCGGCTCACGTTTGGTCTGGCTGGGTGTGGCATTGGATTTTGGCGCTGTTCCATCAGCCGCAGACGGGCTGGTGGAGTACGCCGGTTTATCTCAAGACGAATGTGGCTAAGTACTTACCGGGCAATGTGTGGCACTTTTTTGGTCGGGTGCGGGCTTTGCAGTCTACGGGCACTTCGACGGGGATCGCGGTGGTAGCGGTCGTGATGGAGCCACTGCTGATGGCGGTGGCGGCGCTGATTTTGGCTTGCCTATTTGGGTGGCAGATAGCGGCTCAAATCGGTGACGCTCAGCTGGTAGTCAATCACAGTATGGGGCTACGGGCTCTGGTTTTGTGTGGGGCGCTAGTGAGTGTTCATCCTCGATTCTTTAATCCGATTTTACAGACGCTGAGTCGGGCAAAGGCAAAGGCGCAAGGTCTGAGCCAAGAGATGAGTCAAGAGATGAGTCAAGAGATGAGTCAGGAGATAGGTGCGACTGATTCGCCGAGGTTGAAGGCTTATCCGGTGCGATCGCTCCTCGGTGAGATGGGGTTTGTTGGGTTGCGATCGCTCGGTTTCATCATCATTGTGGCCGCCCTAACGTCTGTTCCATTTTCATCGGTGCCGACTTTAATCGCTGCCTTTAGCTTGGCTTGGCTGATGGGCTTGGTTGTGCCAGGTGCGCCGGGTGGTATTGGTGTATTTGAGGCGACAGCGATTCCATTGCTAAGTGGGCAGTTTCCAGTAGCGATTGTGCTCAGTAGTGTGGCTATCTATCGGCTGGTAAGCGTGCTGGCAGAGGTGGGGGCGGCAGGGTTGGTGTGGGCTGGCGAACGCCTCACGGGAAGGGTTGTTGGATAGGCAATGAGCTGTTCAAATTCATACTAAAACGAGTGTAAATACGCAGGTTTCATCAAGAATTTCTAATTTGTGTAGGGCCTAGTCGATGGATTCGGTACTGTGGGGGCATCTTACAAGTACTTGTAAATCAGCTGTTTGGTTCGTTAATTTGCCATGGTCGACTCTACACTTCACCCTTCTGCTTCGCTCCTACCCATTAGCGATTCAGCAAACGGGATAGTCTCTACACCGCTAGATCTTTCCGTTGTGGTGCCTATTTACAACGAGGTCGAAACCATTCCTCATCTGGTACAGCAAATTACCGATGTGCTGCAAGGTATGGGCGTAAGCTACGAATTTATTTGTGTAGATGATGGCTCAACCGATGGGTCGGTGCCGCTGCTAAAGCAAATTGCGCAGGAACGAGATGACCTGACGGTAGTATTGCTGCGCCGCAACTATGGGCAATCAGCGGCGATGTCCGCAGGGTTCAACCAGGCTCAAGGCCGAGTGATTGTTACCCTCGATGGCGACTTGCAAAATGAACCGGCTGACATTGCCACGGTGTATCACAAGCTGCTAGAAGGGTTTGACTTGGTCAGCGGCTGGCGCAAGGAGCGGCAAGACGATGCAATGACGCGGTTATTGCCTTCGAAGATTGCCAATAAGCTGATTGCGAATGTGACAGGTGTGCGGCTCCACGACTATGGCTGTTCGCTGAAGGCGTACCGGGCAGAAGTAGCGAAAGATATGCACTTGTATGGTGAGCTGCACCGCTTTTTACCGGCGCTAGCCTACATCGAAGGTGCGCGGATTACGGAGATTCCGGTGCGTCACCATGCGCGGCAGTTTGGCCAGAGCAAGTATGGGCTAGGTCGCACGCTGCGGGTAGTGATGGACCTGCTGACGATCTATTTTATGAAGACGTTTTTGACGCGGCCTATGCATATCTTTGGGCCGTTTGGTATTGCGTCTTTGACGTTGGGATTTTTGCTGGGGCTGTACCTCACGTTTCTTAAGCTGTTTTTCAGTGAGGCGATTGGCACGCGGCCTTTGCTGATGCTGTCGGTGCTGTTGATTATTACTGGCATTCAGCTGTTTAGCTTTGGTTTGCTAGCAGAGCTGAGTATGCGGACCTATCACGAGTCGCAGAAGCGACCGATTTATCGGATTCGGGAGATTGTGGGGTAGTTGGCCGAATCGGAAATTTGGTATTAACTGGCCGAACGTGGGAAACTATACAAACCAACATGGTCGAATCATTTTGCGTGATCTGGCGTGTTGAGATGAGTGGGAGCTAGGACTTTTTCCCTATGACCAGTGCTTTGCAAAGCTTTCAGCCCAACGGTGAAAGTTCCTCGGAAACATCGAGACCTGATCTAACTTTGGTCTCTGCCCATAAGCTAACTCAAGAAGCAGTCCAAAAGCCAAGTGTAGAGCTTGAGAAGGTGAATCAGACGCTGGACCAAGCTGATGCGGAGGCTGTCGTCGAGTGGGGAGCCAAAACTTTTGGCGATGGCCTGGTGATGAGCACTAGCTTTGGTATTCAGTCGGCGGTGATGCTGGGCTTGGTGACGAGTGTCGTGCCAGATATTCCGGTGATTTGGGTCGATACGGGCTATCTGCCAGCAGAGACCTATCGCTTTGCAGACGATTTGACGAAGCGGCTGTCGCTGAACCTAAAGGTGTATCAGTCGCCGCTGAGCCCAGCGCGGATGGAGGCGCTGCATGGTCGCCTGTGGGAAGAGGGCACGGTGGAGGCTTTTAATCGGTACGACCAAGTTCGGAAGGTGGAACCGATGCAGCGGGCGCTGAAGGAGTTGGGGGCGATCGCATGGTTGACTGGGTTGCGATCGCAGCAAACAGACCACCGCAAAACCCTTGACCGCGTCACGATGCAAGCAGGCCGCTACAAGCTACTGCCTATCTTGCACTGGACCTCTAGAGATATCTACATATATCTCAAAAAGCACGATTTGCCATACCATCCATACTTTAAAGAAGGCTATGTCAGCGTGGGCGATTGGCATTCTAGCAGGCCTGTGGGCGCAGGTGATACCGATGGGCGGGCGACTCGCTTTAAGGGCTTGAAGCAGGAATGTGGTATTCATATTCCACAAACGCCCGAAGAAGCAGAAAGTTTGAACTCTAGCTCGCTGTAGTGTCGGGTGCGAGAGAAAGATAGGTATTGGCAATGTCTCAGCTCCAGAAAATTGCCGCTCAGTTTGTGCGCTCGGGCGAAGTTTCCGCTGTAGAGTCGCTTGGTAATGGCAACATTAACAACACCTATTTGGTGACGGTTTCTGATGAGGCAGTTTCTAGTGAGACGCTATCTACTCAGCGCTTTGTGCTGCAAAAAATCAATACTCAAATCTTTCGTCAGCCCGAGCTGGTTGTGCGAAATATGCAGGTGTTGAGCGAGCATTTGGATAACAGCGCAGCTGACCTATCTCGACGCTGGGAAATTCCACGAATTCTACCTGCTAGCACGGGCGAATCCTTCTGGGTGGACGAGTTCCAGGGCTACTGGCGCGCGATTACGTTTATCGAAGAGTCAGAGGTTTTTGAAACGGTTGAAAGCGTAGATCATGCCAAAGAAGTTGGCTATGGCTTAGCGATGTTTCACAGCCTGATTAGCACGTTGCCAACCGATCGGCTAGCAGATACCTTGGAAGGCTTTCATATTACGCCTGGCTATTTGTCGCAGTATGAAGCGGTGCTGAAAAACCGGAAAGCGACAGCGACAGCCTCTGAGCGTATGGAAGACGTGCAGTATTGTCTGGACTTTGTGGCGCAGCGAAAAGACTGGGTGCCCGTGTTAGAAAATGCTAAGGCCTCAGGGCATCTGCCGCTCAGGCCTATTCACGGTGATCCTAAGGTCAACAATATTATGCTGGGGCGTGATGGCCGAGCGGTCAGCCTGATCGATCTCGATACGGTGAAACCAGGGCTGGTGCATTACGATATCGGCGACTGTCTGCGCTCTGGCTGCAATCCGCTAGGCGAGGAAACGACGGATTGGCAGCAGGTCGTGTTTGACCCAGAACTGGCGAAGGCGATGCTAGGGGGCTATCTATCTTTAGCGAAGGATTTCCTGACGCCGCAGGACTACGACTATCTGTACGATGGAATTCGACTCATTGCGTTTGAGCTAGGGCTGAGATTTTTTACCGATTACTTGGCAGGCGATGTGTATTTCAAGGTGAAGCACCCTGAGCATAATCTGGACCGAGCGCTGGTGCAGTTTCAGCTGACATCGAGCATTGAGGCGCAGGAAGACGCGCTCAAGTCCATGATTGAGTCGATGAGGTAGCGGATAATGCGTGAACTTACAACTTTTACGCTCGTACCGTTTGAGCCGTTGCCTACTGCCGTTGATCTGTCGATTACTGGCACATTGACCAGAGAAGACAACCTGCTAACCCTCTCTTATCTGATGGCTGGAGATATAGATGCGGTAGCGCTTCCGGCTTTCAGCACAACTGATACAAGGCAAGATCGCTTGTGGGAGCAGACTTGCTTTGAGTTTTTTCTGACGGCGAGCGCTAAAAAGTCTGATCAAGCACCTTACTGGGAGTTTAATCTCTCTCCGACGGGTGCGTGGAATGTGTTTGCGCTTGATGGCTATCGCCAGGGATTGAGGGAAGAATTAGCTTTCACTCAGCTGCCGTTTTCTGTCAGGCGCTCTTCAGAAGGCTTACGGTTGGATGCTTCGATAGATTTAAGTGGGCTTGATCTGTCTGATTCTCAGTGGCTGCTGGGCGTGAGCACGGTATGTGTGCTGACTGGTGGAGAGGAGACTTTTTGGGCGATCGCACACCCCGGCCCCCAAGCCGACTTCCACAGCGCGGGCAGCTTTGCAATACAACTTTCGCCGTGAAATCGATGGATAATCAGTGGGATTTGCTAGCCTCTGACTACACAAGCCTCTTTCAAGGCTACGGATACAAAGAAGTGTATCTAGAGCGGCCCGGCTTTACGCCTGACTTTCTAGCGCAACACTCCATGCCTTTCTCTACCAAAGAACCGGAGTATTTGATTCAGGGTTTTCGGAAAGACTCGCCAAGTTTGTAATGCTGTAGGTTCTTTTAAAAACTATAGTCTGAAGCTACTGGTAGTGGTAGCGACAGGTGAGAAAATCAATTTTTATGCTGCCAACTCGGTACACGAGTCTATCTTCTAAGGTGACCCTTCGACTCCAAATATCAGACCCAATGTATTTCAAGGGTTCGGGTTTGCCGGTGCCAGTAAAAGGATGTTCTAAGCACTCATCTATGAACGTCCAAACTTTGTCGTAAGCAGCTGGGTTGGTTCGAGCCAGTGCTTTTAGATCTTCTCGAAATTCAGTTTCAAAAACGGGATATCTAGTAGGGAGGCTTGGAGGTTTGCTCTTGGGAGACGACTTCGACGGTATTCTCTTCTTCCGTTTGCTCACAGTAGCGTCGTAATTCCTCTAGTGCTTCTCTCGCATCGTTTTCTCTATTGGCCAGTGATACACAATCGGCTGAATCTAGGTCACGTGCGTAGGATTTTTTCAATGCCGAGAATAGCCGTTCGTTGTTCTTAGGTGATCGCAGTAAGTGCACCGTCTCTACTAAGCTATTCAACTCACTTTCAGCAATCATTGCCACATTGGGCGCATCTTTGCGCTTCACAATGACAACTGAACTGTCTTGTGCCACTTCGTCCAGGATTGCGAAAAAAGACTGGCGCGCACGAGTCGCAGATTCTACTTTGCTAACTAACATAGCTGTACCGAAAACACGTACATACATAACCTAACATTAGCTTTGCTTCGAGTCGAATGAAGACTTATGGTAATAGGGTATGCCCACATCTTTATTTACCTAAAATGTCTGCTCCTGCTCAAGGTCAATCTATGGCCAAAACTCTATTTCTGTTGGCTTCTGCGGCATGTTGGTTAATCGTCGGTGCCTCCTTAATTTATTTGGTCCCTATGGCGATGGATACCTTTCGCCCTTCAGAAACGACGGGCGTGTGGATGGAGACGTTGAGCCGAGGGGGCTATCGGCCACAGCTAGCGATTACCGGCGGCGGCGTGGCGCTGGTGCTTGCCGTGATTGGCAATGTGCTGTGGTACCAAACCTCGGGCGATGAGCTGACTAGGAAGCGCTGATGAAAACAATTGGCCTGCTGGGCGGCATGAGCTGGGAGTCTACGATTGAGTACTATCGGCTGCTGAACGAGGCGGTGAAGGCAGAATTGGGCAGCCTGCACTCGGCCAAAATTTTGATGTACTCTGTCGACTTTGAAGCGCTGGTAGCGCTAAAGCATGAGGGAAATTGGGATAAGATTGGCCAAATCTTGGCAGAGGCTGCTGCTCAGCTAGAAGGTGCTGGAGCCGACTGCATGTTACTGGCAACCAATACGATGCATAAGGTTGCAGATGCGATCGCGCTTTCTACCACTATCCCGTTTATTCACATCGCTGACGCCACTGCCGATGCGATTAAGCAAGCAGGTATTCATCGGGTAGGACTATTGGGCACTCGTTTTACGATGGAAGAGTCATTTTATAAAGATCGCTTGATTTATCAGCATGGGCTCGCGGTGCAAGTACCCACTGGGCCTGAGCGCAGCTTTATTCACGATGTGATTTACGATGAGTTGTGCTTAGGCGATATTCGCGCTAGCTCGCGTGATCGCTTTCGCCACACGATCACTAGCCTAGTTGCTTCCGGCGCGGAGGCTGTGATTTTGGGATGTACAGAAATTGGCCTTTTGGTAAATTCCCAGGACAGCACCGTCCCCATTTTCGACACAACGGCTATCCATGCTCGTGCGGCGGCTCGATGGGCAATTCATCAGGACGATGCTAATAGTTGACGATGCGTCGACCGAAATTTCACGATCAAGATATGAAGACATTATGTACAGCGCCGCTCACTTCAGGTTGGCTGTGCTAAGCTATAGCATTCAATAAAAAGGCTTCTTTTTTACCGTTGCCCCAGTAGAGAAGAAGCACAGTTGAAAAAAGAAAAGTCAACAAAACAAAAGTCAACAAAACAATAGAGCAGCCACTTTAACGGCTACCCTCGGGAGACTCCTCAATGAATATCCCATCATAGAAGCAGCTGTCTCAAAGCTTGAATGTAAGAATTAAGTGCTTGTACGGAGATAGTCAGTGCTCTGTAAAGTTCTCGTAAACTGCCTGAAACCTATAGCTGTAGCTCGCTGTCTCACCTTAAACAGCTATGGCTATATGTCTTCTATCAAGTTTACTACTGAGTTGCATCCGGAAACGGGAGTACTCGCTTTGAAGTTTAGGATTCAGTTTTTGTCGGCTCCTGTCAAAACGCATCTATAGAGTTGGTTGAATAGAGCCAGTTAAACAGGGTCGGTCAAAAGGGTGATGCCATCGCTGATTTGTCCGTTTAATGTGGTTCAATCTTGCTGATGAGTCCAACTTAAGAATTAGGGTAAAGTTGGCCTTGTTTCACGATGTACGGTCATCACGGTGTACAAGCCCTACTGCATAATACGCGGCTTCCATTCATCATATAAAAAGAGCAAACAGATCTACGAAAAGCCAGATTTCATCTGGTTCTCAGCTAACATTCAGATTTCTTTTGGAGACTGTTGTTAGGCTTATAGTCATCATTTAGTATTCTGTTGTATCCAATCTGCAAACTGGCCTTCACAGCTCGCTGCTGAGACCAGTTTCGATGTTAAAATGAACTCATAATGATTCCGAGTAGAGACGCTTCAGTGATGTATAGCAGCTAATACGTTTGAAGTAAGACGTCCGGTGGCAATGGAGAGACCAGCATAGTCAAGCTGCTGAGCCAAAGCTAATGAGTCAAATAGTTACTCAACCTGGCTGTTTAGTCTGTGAAAGAATTTTTGGCGGAGGCCCTAACCCATGGATAAATCAAAGTCCCGCAAACCTAATGAGAGAGATGTCGCAGGGACTACCGATGCAGCTGTCGCTGCAGTGCAAACTATCGCAAGTACTCCATCCACTATCCAGGGAAAACGCAAGCCAAAAGCCGAGAAGGTGACCACTATGACAACAGCCGCCAAGAAGACTACAGCTAAAAGGAAGACCGCTACGAAGACGACTGCAAAGAAGACGGCCGCTAAGAAAACTACGGCTAAGAAGGCTGCTACCAAGAAAGCTGCTACCAAGAAAGCTACTAAGAAGAAAACGCAGCGAAAGGCCAAGCCGCTGTACACCACTGATGCTGTGCGCGCTTACCTTCATGAAATCGGTCGTGTGCCCCTATTGAGTCACGAAGACGAAATCGTGCTGGGTAAGCAGGTACAGAAGATGATGGCCCTGTTGGCTTTGAAAGATGAGCTGGTGGATAAGTTGCCAGACGCTGACAGTGAAGATCCTAAGTCCAAGGAGAAGCTGGGAGAAGTCTCCGATGCTGAGTGGGCTGCTGCTGCCAAGCTAACGGTTGCTGAACTCAACAATCACATGCGACGGGGCCAGCGCTCTAAGCGAAAGATGATTGAAGCAAATCTTCGATTGGTAGTGGCTGTTGCGAAAAAGTACCAAAAGCGAAATTTGGAGTTTTTGGATCTCATTCAGGAAGGGACGCTTGGCTTGGAGCGCGGTGTAGAGAAGTTTGACCCGATGAAGGGTTACAAGTTTTCGACCTATGCTTACTGGTGGATTCGCCAGGCGATTACGAGAGCGATCGCACAGCAGGCTCGCACTATTCGCCTCCCCATCCACATCACCGAAAAGCTCAACAAAATCAAGCGCGTTCAGCGTGAGCTATCTCAGAAGCTGGGACGTAGCCCTAACGCTACCGAAATCGGCATGGAGCTAGAGCTGGAGCCTCGCCAGGTTCGTGAGTATCTCTCGATTGCGCGTCAGCCTATCTCTTTGGACGTACGCATTGGCGACAACCAGGATACTGAGCTTCAGGACCTGCTAGAGGACGACGGTGCTTCTCCCGAAGACTACACCGTGCAGAAGTCTTTGCAGCAAGACCTGCGCCGAATGTTGTTGGAACTGACAACCCAGCAGCAGGAAGTGATCAATCTTCGCTTCGGCTTAGCCGATGGAAATCCGCTGTCGCTTGCAAAAGTAGGCCAGCGTATGGGCATTAGCCGTGAGCGTGTTCGCCAGCTAGAGCAGCAGGCACTCAAGCACCTGCGCCGTCGTAAAGCGACCATCAACGGTTATTTGGCAGCCAGCTAATTGGCTGATACGCAATGCATCCAAAGGTTCCCCTTTTGAAGGGGAACCCGATCCAGATATCTACAAAACAGCGTCGTAGGTTTCTAACAGGTCGTCGGTAAACGGAAATTTAGCCTGGTGCGGAAACGGGTAGGCGACGTCTAGCTTCCAGCTACCGTTGAGGGCTATGCTCCCGACCTTTTGTTTTGATGCATGAATGCTGACGCCCACTAAATGGTGAAAGTGTTCTAAGAAGGCTTGGCCGACTTTACCGTTGGCAACACTACAGGAATACAGCGATAGAAAGCTTTCCTGTGCCTGCACCTTCATTTTGGATCGCGGGTGAAAAGGGCGATAGTGAAACCACGACTCTATTTGCTCTGCGTACTGATGCAAATTCTCGACGGTGAGGTCACCACTGCTGAAGTGAAGGCAGCCGGGTGAGCCATGTGTGACGATATGCAAGCTGGTCGCACTCGTACGGTATAAGGCCTGTGTGATTTGTTCAATGCTGTCTTGCTCTGCGTCTAGCATAACAAGCTTAGCCCCTTTAATAGCTCCAGCTGCTAGGGCATCGCCATGTTCTACATTCGCATCGCTGGCAATGAGCATTCCCCGCCCTCGCTGCGCGGCCAGCAGCCTTTTTGGCAACAGTCTCGTCGGCGAAAACCTGCTGGGTCGGCGCTGAGCTGAGGACAGGGCAGAAGGAGGAGAAGTAATCACAAGTAAAAGAATGGCCGAGGGGCGAGAGTTTACGGCTCTACGCCGACGCACCACACATCTATTGGAGCCCTCTTAATATTCCCGAGCGTTCTAACCTAAGGGCTACGATAAGTCACGGAATAGGCTAGTGATCAAACGTACGGTTTTGTTTGTCCGTACAGCTGTTTGTGTCTCTCTTTTGGCTATGTCAGGAGCTTATTTTAGAGCTTGTGCAGCTGCTTTTAGCGGAGGTAGTAAGCTCAAAGGTACATTCAGCGCGTTTAAATCTTTGAAGTCTGGATTTTTCTCTTTTTTGGGTCCGTGATAATCGCTACCCCCTGTCATTAAGAGATTGTGTTGGGCGCAGTATTCTTCTAGTTTGCGAACTTGGCTCACGCTGTGGGTGGGGTGGTACACCTCTATTCCCATTAGTCCCGCCTCTAGTAGTACTGGCAGCACAGTATCTACGGTACCACCACGAAAGATGTAGGGATGGGCCCACACAGGGACCGCGCCGCAGCTGAGCAGAAGCTCGATTCCTTGCTGGGCAGTGAACTTTTCGTAAGGGACGTAGGCTGGACCGTCGTCTTTGAGGAAGCGATCGAAGGCTTCATTGTGAGAGTTGACATGGCCTGCTTGCTTGAGCGCGGTAGCGATATGAGGGCGGCCTGGTGCCATTGATTCGGGCATGTCTGGCAGCGTAATAGGGAAACCGAGATCAGCAAGTTTGTCAGCCATTTTGCGCGCCCGGCGATGGCGACCATCGACCCGCTCTTGTAGGGGAGCCTGTAATTTTTTTTGGTCTGGATAGAATCCAAGGATATGCATAGAGCGACCGTTGTAAACGGTGCTGAGTTCCAATCCTGGAATAATTTCTAAGTCGTAGGCAGTGGCTGCAGTAGTTGCTTCTTCCCAAGCGGCCATGGTGTCATGATCCGTGACTGCTAAAGCCTTTACGCCTTTCTCTGCTGCAAAAGTTACTAATTCTGTAGGGGTGAGGCTACCGTCAGAGCGAGTTGTGTGAGTGTGGAGTTCGAGCATATACAATGTGCAGGAGAGCGTGTTCGGACGGCTGAGTAACCATGATACTAGGCATCAAAGAGATACAGCCGTGGCTGAGTGAGGCGACGGAACGTCTGCGAGTTGAATTTGACCCTGAGAAGGTTATCTTATTTGGTTCTTGGGCCTGCGGTGATGCAACCCGACGCTCTGACATTGATTTATTCATAGTGTGGCGCTGTGAGGTTGGTCCCTTGGAACGTATTGGAAAAGTTTTGGATACTTTGTCAGATGCGCCGCGCGCGGTAGACGCAATTGTGTATACGCCAGAAGAACTGCTTCGCTGTCGACATAGGCCTTTTATTACTCAGCTTTTGAGAGAAGGAAAGGTTCTCTATGAACGGAGTTCTACTGTATGAGTGGCTCCAAGTTACGGCAGGAAGCTGAGCGTTGGTACAAGCAGTCCGAGGATGACTTAGAGGCTGCCTCTGGTTTGCTCTCAATTAGTAAATATGCTCAGTCTTGTTTTTATGCTCAGCAAGCGGCCGAAAAATCCCTCAAGGCCGTTGGTTTTCTACTCGACACAGATCCTTGGGGACACTCTTGTACAAAGCTAATTCAAAATTTGCCCGCTGCTGAGCGCAAGCTTTTTTCAGAGATTGAGGACAATGCTAAGTCGTTAGACAAGCTTTACATTCCGACTCGCTACCCTGATGCCTTAGCTGACATTACTCCATCTGAGGCATTCACGAAAAAGGAGGCTCTCCTTGCAATTGAGCTAGCTCAGGAAATTTTGAGTTGTGCGGAGGAACGTATTTATAGTGTCTCTACTGGTTCTGAAGAGCGTGGAGATGAATATCTCGAAGCTGAGAGATAGGCTCAAGATAAGCTGCTTCGGGTTCTTCGCCTATTTTACAAGCGGTGCGATCTACCTCCAGTAGGTCGTCACCCCAGATGACTTGGCCGATGTCGAAGCTGTCGCCTTTGTCGGGTTTGTAGTCGTGACTGACAAATTTGCGATCGCAGTCTACCACCCCACCATCAAACAAATGCCCAAGCGTAAAATACACGTCTTGCAAAACGAGGGGCACAGAGGGTCTGTGTAGCTGGCCGCGTGAGTTTGGGCTACGCGCTCTATATTTTGCACGGGGGAAGAGCCCGTAGAGATTTTTTAGGGTGGCGGAGATTAAATCCCTTCCCTTTAGGCTGGTTTTTTTGAAGGCGCTGACGGAGATGCGGCAGTCTACTTCTTGCAGAAGCTTAGGGGCCCACATGGCTTGATATTTGACGGGCTCAGCTAGCTGATTGGGATATTCTATGCACTCTAGTTCGTCTGCGTTGAGTAGCTGAATGCCTTCTGTGAGGAGGGGGGAAAGGCCATTCTTTTCAGCGATTTCTGTGAGGGAGGCTTTGGAGCAAACGCCTTCGACGATGAGGATTTCGGCGGTGGGGTTTGCTGCGCGTAGGCCGGTGAGGCCTTTGCCAAGTACGGTCATGCTGACGGTGACGGGTGGGCCGACGGGATAGCCGAGGTTGGGCTTTACGAGAATGCGTTTGGCGGTTTTGGCGGCGGGGGGTGGTGTATAAATAAATTCTGCTGTTGTGGCGGTGTGTACCGAGGCCGGATTGGCTGTTGTAGTGGAGTGAGTTTTTGCGGTGGCCTTCAAGATAGTTACGCCTGGATACGAGGAAGTGTTTGAGCGGTGGACGGATGCGCTGGAGGTGGCGAATTCGATGAAGTCGTCGCTCAAAAGCTGGTTTAAGGATATTCGTATTTTAGAAGAGACGGGGACTGGATGGACGCCGATATGGACATTTGGACGAGGGCGATCGCACCCTGAATATCTTGGCCCTGGCACGTACGATAGATTAGCTCGCTTGTTCATTGAAGAAGCGCAGACGGAGTCCAAGTCCTCTCAGATGTGGCGCATTCGGGATAGAGAGTTTGTGTGGGGCGATCGCACGTATCTAATGGGGGTGCTAAACGTCACGCCCGATAGCTTCAGCGATGGGGGTGAATTTAATACGGTAGAAACGGCGTTAATTCAGGCAAAGCATCTCGTTGAAGCCAAGATGGATATTCTCGATATTGGCGGACAGTCAGCCCGGCCCGGCTCGAAGCCGACGACACGAGAAGAAGAAATCAATCGGGTGATTCCGGTGATTGAGGCTATCCGTTCGGCGAGTCATGACTGGCTTAGAGAAATCCCGATCTCGGTAGATACGACGCGTGCTGAAGTCGCTAAAGCCGCGCTAGACGCCGGTGCAGACATTATCAACGACATTTCTGGTGGCACGTATGAACCGGAAATTCTAGAAGTGACGGCGGCGTTCGATGCGCCGATTATGCTGATGCATTTGCGCGGAACGCCGGAGACGATGCAGCAGATGACGGACTACGACGACTTGATGGGTGAGATTGTGCGCTTTTTGGCGGCGCAGGCGGATAAGGCGGTGGCGGCGGGCATTGACTCAAAGAAGATCGTGGTGGATCCGGGGATTGGCTTTGCGAAGACGGTGCGGCAAAATATTACGATTTTGCAGGAGCTAGAGGCGCTGAAGGTGTTGAACTGTCCGATTTTGGTGGGGACGTCACGGAAGAGTTTTATTGGCAAGATTCTCGATCAGCCGGAGGCAAAGGATCGGGTTTGGGGGACGGCGGCGACCTGTGGATGTGCGATCGCTCACGGCGCGGATATTTTGCGGGTGCACGATGGGCCGCAGATGCGCGATGTGTGTCGTATGGCCGATGAGCTTTGGCGGTGAGGGCTCGCTCTAGAATTTGCAGTGTGATACTTTCTCTCGAAAGGAGCGTTTGAGATGCGCTCTCAC
Organism: Phormidesmis sp.; assembly: GCA_050042985.1. Lineage (GTDB taxonomy): Bacteria > Cyanobacteriota > Cyanobacteriia > Phormidesmidales > Phormidesmidaceae > Phormidesmis. Next base: position 33,918 of record JBHJIY010000201.1, read on the forward strand.
TGATTTACACTTAAAGACGCACTTATAGAAACTGAGGTTTCTGACTCATGAGACGATATAAAGCAGTCGTTGGCGTGCTTATTGCTGCGATCGCCAGCCTTTTGGTGAGCTGTGGTGGTGGTTCTGAAGCGGTTGCGCCTACCTATACGCCCGAAAAACTTTCTCAGCTCACTAGCTATGTGACACGTCTGGAATCGAACCGCGATCGCCTGCCCGAGCTGCTGAACTATATCGAAAAAGACAACTGGGTCAACGTCGATAACTTTACCCATGGTCCGCTTGGCCAGCTACGTGCTCAGCTGCTGCGTCTGTCTAACCAGCTATTGCCTGAAGACCAGCCCAAGGCAAAGGCACTTTCTGAAGAGATTTTAGGCCACTTGCAAAATATAGACGAAGCGTCTCAAGAGCGGAATTACAGCGCGGCGATTAGCCAGTATCGTGAGTTTGTTGGTGACTACGAAGCACTGCTAAGCATTGTGCCTGAGGGCGCACGCAAACAGGCGATAGAAGATGCTGAAGAGACTCGTACTGAAGCAGAAGACATAGATAGTACCCCTGTTCTTTTAGATTCTGATGCTGAAGATGTCACCGGAGAGTGAAGCGGCGATGCGGATAACGTCGATTAGAACACGTTGCTTTAGGCAAATACCTGCCTAAAGCAATGTGTGATGGAGGACAGGGAATGGTTAAACATTCTCTGTCCTTTTTGTTTGTTATTTCTAGATTGTTCTTCTTAGATACGACCGGCGATGAGACCCAAAGTGATCGTAGTGGGCTGTGGTGTTGTGGGTGCTTTGGTCGCTTACGAGCTAAACAGACAGCTAGCTGTAGATGTTACGCTGCTAGAGCGAGGTATCCCCGCAGAAGGCTCTACCGGCGCGGCGCTAGGTGTGCTGATGGGTGTCATTAGCCACAAAGTGAAAGGACGGACTTGGCGGCTGAGAGAAGCCAGCGTTCGACGCTACCAAACGCTAATAGAAGAATTAGCGCAGCAAAATGAGATTGTTCCTTTCAATACACAGGGGATTTTAAGTCTTTGTTTTGACGAGGGAAAGTTGCCTCGTTGGCAGACGTTGCGAGAAAAGAGAGCAACGCAGGGTTGGCCATTGGAGATTTGGTCGACGGCAGACGTTCAGGAACGTTGTCCGCAAGTGGCGTTAGAAAGTGTTGTAGAAGATGTGGCAGGCCAGTCGCATTTTCGGACTGTGAAGGGTGCAGTGTATTCGCCAGCGGATGGGCAGGTGCATCCGGCTGAATTGGTGCGATCGCTCGTTCGCATCGCCACAAAACAAGGTGTTCACTTCCACTCAAATATAGAAGTCACAGGCCTTGCAATGGACGACACTCGTTGCAATGGCGTGCATACTAGCCAAGGTGACTTTACTGCGGATTGGGTTGTGCTCTGTGCGGGGCTGGGCTCTGCTGCTTTAACTCAGTTTGCCAGTGAACCGTTGGAACTGATGCCTGTACTGGGCCAAGCTATGGAGATTCAGTTGCCGGAGATAGTAGGAGATGCGGGCTTTCAGCCTGTTATTAATGGCGACGATATTCAGTTTGTTCCTTTAGGCGAGGGGCGTTATTGGTTGGGGGCTACGGTGGAATTCCCGGAGGGGGATGGCCCTTTTCCTGATTCGTTAGAAGCTGAAGCGCAAGGGTTGGAGAATTTGCAGCGGGGGGCGGCGAAGTTTTGCCGGGCGATCGCATCGGCTAACGTTCTCAACACCTGGAGTGGCCTCCGCCCTCGCCCTGTGGGCCAACCTGCTCCGGTCATCAAACCCTTGGGCAATGTAAAAAATATTACGCTCGCCACGGGTCACTATCGAAACGGTGTTTTGCTGGCTCCTGCAACGGCTCAGCAAGTGTGCGACCTGCTGAAGACTGCGCTCTCGGAAAATCACCGCTGAGATTGCTGGGAAAACTACTGGGGAATTAGGTTTCTCTGAATGTCTGTTTGCGATACGATTTTGCCATTTTTGATCGTCATGCGACCTACGGGTGCCTCGCTGACTGCGCCCGATGCTGAGCGCGCGTTGAGAATAACAACATCAGCTGGGTTGCCCGGTTCAATGGCGTGGTTGTGAATGCCAATGGCCTTGGCGGCGCGGGTCGTGGCCATTTCTATGCACTCAGCATGGCGGGCAGGGGTGCCGAGCTGAAGGGTTTGGGCGAGGAGGGTGCATATTTTGAGCGGGTCGCCGTCGCCGAAGGGGGTGAAGAGGTTTTGGATATTGTTAGTTGCGATCGCGCTGTTGACCCCTAGGTCGCTGAGGGTGTGTACGGGAGCAACGCCACGGCGGACGTTGTGAGTATCTTTGCGAGCCATCATGTAGAGGTCTGTGGCAGGAAGCGCTAAGACGGAGATCCCTGCCTCGCGCAGCAGCGTCGCATTTTTGGTCAGTTCGTTTGGGTTGAGCCCGGCGAGTCGGGTCATATGGCCGAGGCAAACCCGATTTTGCCAACCGCGTTTGATGGTTTCACCGACGACGACGGGGAGCAGCATGGGTGCATCGTCATCCAAAAAGTCGAGATGGAAGTCAACATCGCAGTCAAAATTTTCGGCAAGATCGAAGACGATGCGGATGTTTTGCTCAGGGTCTGAATCGGTATAAGGCGCAGAGCCGATCAGGTCGCCGCCCATGGCAAGGGCCTGACGCAGCAGCTGCTCGGTACCAGGCTTGTTGGTGATGCCTTCTTGGGCAAAGACGGCGAGCTGAAGGGTAATCCCCCAGGCGTATTCTTTTTTAAGCGGAAGCAGGGCCAGCAGTGCGTTGAGCTGGATGATGGGGTCTACTTCTAGGTGGGTGCGCATGGCCGTAGTGCCAAAGGCAATTTCGTTCTCAATGACTCGGCGAGCGCGGCTTTGAATATCTTGAATGGTGAAGCCACTCTTTAGCGTAGCGGTGTTGTCGAGCGCTTCTTGAAAGCTGCCGTCACGAGCGGGCTGTTGCTCTATGAGCAGGGCTTTGTCGAGATGGAGATGAGGGTCTACAAAGCTTGGAATGACGAGGTTGCCCTGGATATTGATAGATTGCTCAGCAAGTTCTTCAATGCTGGGCGAAATTTCGGCAATCAGATTTTCTCGGATGCCGATGGTCTGAGGCGTGTCGTATCCGGTAAGGGTCGCGTTTTCAATTTTTAGGGTTAACGTCATTTTGCTTTTCTTGTCCTGGCGTCTTTTTGGTAAGCACGCGTAGATTGCAACAACTGTTTACTCAAACCTTTCACTTACTTTCACTTAAGAGTGCCCGAGAAAGGCTTTGAAGACTGCTACGTATTAAGTTCGCTTGGTCAAAGCAATGGCAAAGCCCCTCCGAGGGAGGATCGCGTTTAACGACTTTGTTTGATGGCGCAACTGTAATTACCCTGTGCATCTAGAGTAGCTTGGCTCTACGGGATTGACTATGCAGTGGCTGTAGGAAAATGCCAACAGATGAGGCATCGGAGTCGAAAGCGCTCGAAGTTTCTGAAGCCATAGCCCGAGCGCTTAATCAGCTTCAGCTTGTTGTTAATGCCTTCGACAA
>JBHJIY010000202.1:0-31819 GCA_050042985.1 Phormidesmis sp.
CAAAGTCCTGGATAGCGGTCAACATAGCCGAGACCAAATCTGGATCTTGCGCTGTCGCTGTCTTTGCTACGATGTGCTGAACTACAAGGCCCGATTCCTAGAGAATGAGAAAGACTTGCTCCACCTGATAAATCAAGGTGCGAATGAGCACGACTTCGGCGAAGGTTTTGCCTGTTCTTTTGGCTTCTAGTCGCCATTTGAAGCTTTGGGGAGACAGACTATGGTCTAGCGTATGGTTGAGCGACTGTACGAGAGAGCCAATGGCTGTGGTGATAGACCGGCGTGTGGCTGGGCCGATGACTGGAAACAGAGCTTCAGCGAGGACGCTGGCATTTTGCTGTAACGATGTTTTGATGGCAGTTTCAACGGTGGGCAGCGTTGCGGCAATGATGCCTGTTTGTCTTTCGTGGGCCTGAGACATGGCCTCTGGAAGGACTTTACTGAGGGCTTCTGGGCTCAGCGGTGGATTAAGCATGACTTCTGGGGGACCACCGAGGAGGAGAGCACGCAATTCTTTGAGTTCATCCGTATCAGTGCCAGCAACTGCTTTGACAACGATATCTTTCTCTGCTGCGTTTTCTGCCATATCGTCAGTGGACTTATGGTGGGCCGCCGTATTCTTTTGCTCTTTGGGATTCTCCGTGTCTAGCATTTGCGGTCACTGGTGTTGGCTCTGGCTTTTGCTCCGACGACTTTTACGAGGACACTTCTTCATTCGGGTTGCTCAGTTTTTGTGAGATCTCGCCAAAAAGAGCCGAAAGGTAGACTCTTTCTGCTTCGTCAGTCGATTTTTGATTTTTCATCTGTGCTTGCAAGCTTTCAATGGCGGCAGCTATCTGATGTTCTAGGTCGCTTTTGAGCGATCGCGTGTGTTGCTGAAAATCGCTCTGGAGTGTTTGATGTGTTGCGGCTATCGATGTCTCTGTATGGGTGCGTAGCGTGTGTAGCTCGTTTGCTTGGTTTGTAATGCGCTCGTCTAGCTGCTTCGATCGCTCACTCAGATGCTGAGTCAAACGATTTTCGAGAGCGTCTATTTGCTGTGTCAGCTGCGTACGGAGGTCGTTGCACGTTGCCAAAACTTGTTGCTCTAGCTGCTCAAAGCGTTGATTTTGGCTCTGGAGCTGTTCCCCAAATAAGATGGCGCGAATTTTATTGAGGTGCTCTGTTTCTGGCGATGCGCTCGTTATAGACTCTGTGGGAGATTCCATCAGTTGAGGTGGGGTAGGGCCATGACTATTTGGTGCTTATAAAAGACTGATGAATAGCGACGTTAATGAATGCTACGTGCTGTGCTCTTCGGAGACGCTACGGTATAGGTATTTATAAGAAGTGCTTAGAATACATACACTTTAGTTGATAAGTTTCGGTAAGGAAAAAACGATACGCTATATGGCTGAGAAGATTTGAGTGTGGATTTGGCAATGCCTATTGTACGAAGCGTTGGTGATACAAAGTAGATTTGTACGGGTATAAGCTGCTGTGAGCGGTGTAAAAGGAGGAGACAGTGATGGCTAGCATGTTGAAGATTGCAGAATTGGGAAATGCGGTGCTGCGATCGCCCGCTCAACCCATCACCAACATTTCATCCCAATCTGTACAGCAGCTCATAGATAACCTCATCCACACTGCGACTGAAACAAATGGGGTCGGTATTGCTGCGCCTCAGGTTTCTGAAAGCATTCGGCTGTTTATTGTGGCATCGCGGCCAAACTTGCGGTACCTGCATGCGCCTGTGATGGAGCCCACCCCAATGATTAATCCGCAGATTGTGACGTTTTCAGCGGAGAGCGAGAAGGGATGGGAAGGGTGTTTGAGTGTGCCGGGGATGCGGGGATTGGTGAGGCGATCGCGCGAAATAGAAATCGTGTATACCGATCGTTACGGCCAACAGCAGCAAAAGGTATTCACCGACTTTGTGGCTCGTATTATTCAGCATGAAGTCGATCATCTCGATGGCAAAGTCTTTCTCGACCGGGTGGAAAGCACTCTAGATTTGATGAGTGATGCTGAGTATCACGCTCAGATAGTCTGCGGCTAGATGGACTGCTCACCAAGAAAATAGTCAAAAAAATTCCCTTGCTGCGCAGCTTTCTCCTCTTCTAGAAGAACCGCGCAGCAAGGGAAAGAGCCTCTGTGTCTCTGGTTTTATCTTTTCCAAGTCGCCTGCTAGCACCTGCTTTTCACAACTCCTGGTGCTAAGAGGAGCGCTCTCTTCGTAGATTGAAAAGAAGGTGTAGCAATTGATACTTATAATCTAAGGGCTAACACTTGGAACCTAAAACCGTACAATCCTCAGACAAATTCTCTCCCACCTTTGAACCTCTGCTATTCACCTCTGCGATTATTGCGACGATTCCGTGAGGCTTTGGCGTACCCAGCCATAGACTTCTGCGAGGTCGTCAACTTGGTAGTGTGCGTTGAGGCCACTGGGGTTTGGCAATGCCCAAACTGTTGTGTTGTGCCAGGTAGGCTGCGGGCCGATTTTGGCTTTGGGCTGAGCGAACGCGATGCGATAGGCGGTAATACCTAAGAATGCAAGGCACTTGGGCCTGTAGGTATTGATTTTGGCCTTAAGCAGCTCGCGCCCTTCTTTGATTTCGTCTTTACTGAGTTCGTCGGCGCGGGCAGTCGCACGCGGAGCCATATTGGTGATGCCGTAGCCTAGCTTAGGTAGCGTGACATCTTCGCTAGGGTCGTAAAGGCGAGGGGTAAAGCCTGCCTTGTGGAGGGCTTTCCAGAAGCGATTGCCGGGCCTGCCGAAGTGATGGCCAATGGCGACGGAGTAAAGGCTGGGGTTAATGCCGCAGAAGAGCACGTCAAGATTTGGGGCGATGATGTCTGGCATGGTTTGCCCATGGCAGGCAGCGACTTCAGCTTTGGTAGGGCGGGGCATGTGCAGAGAGTTTGGCGATAGAATTATTCTACAGAGAAACACTGAGAGTAAGGGAGAGACGTTGTGGTATTGATCAAGTTGCCAACACCCGACTTAGAAAGGAACTCAATGGGCCACGTAAAAGTATCTATAACGGTGACTAACGACATTGATCAGACCTTAGCGGAGCGAGGTTTTATTCCTGAAAAGCAAATCAGGACAATCGTTTTGAACGATGTTTTAGTAGATACAGGTGCGTCATTATTGTCCTTGCCAACTAAAGTCATTGAGGAATTAGGTTTGCCTATGCTCAGCGAGACTGTTGTAAACACAGCAGCTGGTGAGCGGAAGGCGCGCATTTTTAAGGGTGCTACTCTAGCGGTTGGTGGTCGTGTGAGTACGTTTGACTGCTTAGAGCTAGCAGAAATTGACCAGCCGCTGCTAGGCGTATTGCCTCTAGAGCGTTTGGGCCTAGAACCAGACTTGCAAAACCAAAAGTTGAAGGTGTTACCCAACCAGCCAGGTAAGACTTATCTCTATGCGTAGGATCGTTGCATAGGATCGTTTGCGGTAGATAGCCTTCTATGATTGTGAGGTCTATTTGTGAGCTGTTGGAGATAGCTCACCTTCAACAAGCAGTCGAAAAACTATGAAATCAACGCTGAATGAACTGAAAAATCGTGTGCAGGCTGCATTAGTGGCGGCGTTTGGCGATGAGTATCAGGAGACTGACCCGCTGCTGGTGAGTACGAATAATCCTAAGTTTGGTGATTATCAGGCGAATGTGGCGATGAGTCTGGCGAAGCCGCTGAAGAGTAATCCGAGGGCGATCGCAACCAAAATTTCAGAAAATCTAGACGTTTCAGACTTTTGCGAAGCGCCTTCTATTGCAGGCCCAGGCTTCATAAACTTTAAGCTGAAGACCGATTATTTGGAGATGCAGCTGAAGGCGATGCATGGCAGTGACCGCCTCGGTATTGCCAACGCCAACCCGCCGCTCAAAATCATTGCAGAATACCCTAGCCCCAACATTGCGAAAGAAATGCATGTGGGGCACTTGCGGCCAGCGGTGATGGGTGAGTGCTTTGCAAGGGTGTTTGAGTTTTTGGGCCATGACGTGATGAAGATTAGTCATGTAGGCGACTGGGGTACACCGTTTGGCATGCTTATTGCCTACCTGCAAGAGGCTTATCCTGACCCGCAGGAGGCTGCGGAGGCATCTACTTCTGGTGAGCTAGCGACGTTCTATCGGCAGGCAAAAAAGCGCTTTGATGAAGATGAAACCTTTAAAGCAGCTTCTCGCCAGGCAGTGGTGAAGCTGCAAGCGGGTGATCCAGAAGTGCTGGAGGCTTGGGAGCGGGTATGTCAGCTATCTAAGCGTTCGTATCGAAAGATTTACGATCTGTTGAATATTGCAGAAGATATTGTTGATAGAGGCGAGTCTTTTTATAATCCGTTTTTGCCTGCGGTGATTGAGGATCTAAGAGAGTTGGGTTTGTTGGTGGAAGACAATGGTGCGCAGTGCGTTTTCCTCGAAGGTTTTACCAATAAGGACGGTGACCCACTGCCGATGATTGTTCAAAAATCAGACGGCGGATATAACTATTCCACAACAGATTTGGCGGCGATTCGCTATCGCATTAATGAAGATAAGGTTGATCGGGTTGTGTACACCACAGATGCGGGGCAGAGTAATCACTTTGCACAGATTTTTCAGGTGGCAAGGCGCGCAGGGTGGGTGCCTGAGACAGTGGAGCTAAGCCACGCGCCGTTCGGGCTCGTGCTGGGTGAAGATGGTAAAAGGCTGAAGTCTAGGTCTGGTGAGGCGGTGCCTTTGCAGACGTTGCTCGATGAGGCGATCTCACGCACCCGCACCGATATAGAAGTGCGTTTAGAAAAAGAAGAAAGAACAGAATCTGCAGCGTTTATTCAAAACGTCGCAGAGAAAGTCGGTATCGGTGCCATCAAATACGCTGATCTCAGCCAGAACCGAATCAGCGACTACACCTTTAGCTTCGACAGAATGCTAGATCTAAAGGGAAACACCGCACCATATATGCTGTATGCCTACGTGCGGGTGCAGGGCATTAGCCGTAGCGGCGGTGTGGATCTCTCTGCGCTCGATGCAGAGATAACGCTGACAGAAGAGAGTGAATTTACCCTGGCGAAGCATCTATTGAAAATGGACACAGTACTCGATGAGGTTGCTACCGATCTATTGCCAAACCGGCTGTGCCAATATCTGTTTGAGCTGAGCCAAAAGTACAATCAGTTTTATGATCGCTGTCCGGTGCTAAAAGCAGATGAGCCTACACGCACATCTAGGCTGGTGCTATGTGATTTGACAGCTAGGTCGCTAAAATTGGGTTTATCGCTGCTCGGTATCGATGTGCTAGAGCGGATGTAGTTAGTGGTGTTGTCGAGCGATTAAGGAGAATAACGCATGGATCATACAACAAATCTTGTTTATCGGCAGGAAGCACATGAGTATGTTGAGATACAGAACCAAGACACCTACCCAGGCGTCTATGAAGAAGACCCTGTAGCGGTAAAAGTATTTTCTGCTTTGATTGTGCCTGCGCTTTTGCTCGGCTTTTTGCTTTGGTTTATGCGTCGAGCGAAAGCGCAGGCCGAGTCGGCGTTGGCGAGAGCAAACGAGAACACGAAAGTGATTGCAGAAAACAACGAGCTGCTGCGCGAAAACATAGCAATACAGCGAGAAATACTGGAGGCGATGCGGAACTCTACCCATTAGTGTGAATTATAACTATACGGAGCGACATTAGCCGTGTAGAGAAAGATTGAATGGAGCTGCTATGGCAACTAGAAAACTCAGCATGCGTCCAGTGATGGCGATTTGGCGGAATTCTCTGAGGAAGCTGTTGGATTTCTACGCCGATAAGCGTGGCAGCTTGGTTACTTTTTTCCCTAAGCTGTTCATCTTCTTTATGCTGCTGAATATGTCCTGCTATTGGCTGGCGATTATTACTGCCTATCCACAGGAAATTGCCACGAGCGGTGAGCGCTGGGAATACATGATTATGCAGTTTCCAGTGGGCTTTTTGGGTGCTCTGTTTGACAGTGTATCTTTCTTCATTACGGTATGGATTGCTAGGCGAGCGCTGAAGACGACGTCGTTGCCTAGCTACATTGCACACCTGAGCATTGACGTGTTGATTGCGATTTTGGCGACGTTTTGGGTGCTGATGGTGTTCTCGGTATCTGGTTGGCTGGTGGGCCTGTTGCAACAGTCTTCGGTGTCGCTAGCAGAAAGCTCCTCGAAGTATGAAGGTCGATTGGAAAGTGCGGTACGTGATCCGCTAGGGCGAGAGAATGTCAAGAATATCTATTTCGGTGTGATGATGGGCTTTTCGGCAATGATTCCGACGATGGTCCATTTGTATTTATCGGCGCAGTCGGTGTTTTTGTATTTGCGTAAGGTGGCAACGCGGCGGTTCCCTAGAAGTAGATAGCTTACGGAACTAACACGCATAAATCTTGATGTTTGGGAAATCTCTAAGTAGAAACTTTCATTGCTTCGAAGATGAAAGATGCTTGCTTACAAGATTTCTCCATGACATATTCTGTGCTTTCAGGCTACAACGTTATGCTGGTTGCGCTGTCGATTGCGATCGCAATGTCAGCTGCGTACACCGCGCTAGATATCGCCGCGAGAGTAACGGTTGCTAAAGGCCGGGCGCAAGCTATTTGGCTATGCTGCGGGGCCGTTGCGATGGGGGTAGGCATTTGGGCAATGCACTTTATTGGCATGTTGGCTTTTCGGCTGCCCTTTACCGTCGAGTACGACTTCAAGACGGTGGCTGTCTCTGTGCTGCCGCCGATTGTGGCCTCTGGACTGGCGCTGTTTTTGGTTAGCCGTGAGACCTTAGGCTGGCCCAGGCTAACGGTTGGTAGCTTATGTATGGGCAGTGGCATTGTGTCTATGCACTATACCGGGATGGCCGCCATGCGAATGCCTGTAACGATGCAGTACGACAGATTGACGGTGATAGGGTCTGTTGTTATTGCGATCGCAGTTTCCTTTGTGGGCCTTTTTTTGGTGTATCGGCTGCGAGCAGATGAGACGTATCAGTTCCGTAAAAGGTTACTCGCTTCTGCGGCTATCGGTGCGGCTATCCCAACGACGCACTATACCGGTATGGCTGCCGCTCGATTTATTCCTGATGGCATTGACAGTAACGTACTGCTAGGAGATCTGCGAGCCCCTGTGAACGGTGGGCCGCTGGCAGTTTGGGTGATTTTTAGCACGGTTGTTATTTTTACGATCGCCTGGACGAGCACCTTTTTAGATCGCCTTAAAGACTCCGAACTGAAATTTAAGACGCTGGCTAAAAAAGAAGAGCTGCTAAACAAACAGCTTCGCAAGTCTGAAGCGCAGCAGCGGCAGAAAACTGAAGAGCTGCAAACTGCTCTGAATACTTTAAAGAGCGTTCAGACGCAGCTGATCCATTCAGAAAAGATGTCTGGACTAGGTCAACTGGTGGCGGGGGTGGCCCATGAAATCAATAATCCTGTGAACTTTATCCACGGCAACATAAAGTACGCTAAAGAATACACCCAAGATCTGCTGCGACTGATCGCGCTCTACAGGCAGTACTACCCTGAGCCCACCGAAGAGATTGTAGACTACCTCGAAGACATTGAGTTTGATTTTCTTCAATCGGATTTAATTCAAGTGCTTTCTTCTATGAGCATGGGCACTGAGCGCATTCGTGAAATTGTTCTTTCTCTGCGTAATTTCTCTCGTATGGATGAGGGTGCGTTGAAAAGTGTTGACCTGCACGAAGGCCTTGATAATACGCTGATGATTTTGCGGCATCGGTTGAACTCAACTTCTGAGTCACCTGCTGTAAATGTGATTCGCTCCTACGATGTGCTGCCAGAGATTGATTGCTATCCTGGGCAAGTTAACCAGGTATTTATGAATATTTTGGCGAATGCCTTAGACGCTTTGGAGTCGGCTGGCAAAGAAGGTGTCATTACCATCCGAACCTCTTTGTTTGGTGATGACTGGGTGGAGGTGGCGATCGCAGACAATGGGCCTGGTATTCCTGAAGACGTGAGGACTCGAATCTTTGATCCCTTTTTTACGACTAAGCCCGTTGGCAAAGGGACTGGCATGGGCCTATCTATTAGCTACAAAATTATTGTGGAGCGACACAGTGGCAAGCTAGACTGCATGTCTTCTGCAGACCAGGGTACAGAATTTGTCATTCGCATGCCGATTCATCAGGCGGCTAGTGAGGGCTAGCACTTGGCTATAAGGGTGAGAATAACTGGAGCGCTACAAACACCAGGCTGAATCCTGAGAGATAGATAAACCCCACAATTGCTAGCTTGGAAAGCCAAGGCTCAGGCTGGGACTCTTCCGATAGGGTGGCGATGCTACGCATATTTAGCCAGGCGTAAAAGGGGGCGGCGATGAAGGCGATGATGGTGATGGTATTGATGAGAGGCTCGAAACCAGCGGTGAAGACGCTGAGCAGCAGGGCGGCGAAGGTGATGAGTGTGAGTGCGATCGCCTGCCGAATAGGAAACGTTATCTCTCGGCTAGAAGGCACTAGCTCGTGCAGACCGGCTTCTAAGGTGCGAGGAAAGGCATCAACGACGGTGAATGTGGTAGAGAAGATAGCGGCGATCGCACATAGCCCAATCACCGGCTCGGCCCACGCTCCAATGTAGCTGGTATACATCCCCACCAGCTGCCCGGCAAAAGCTGCGGGCTCAGCAGACATCCCTTGAGTCGGCAGCGTTAGTGTTCCTAGCGTCAGGAATAGACAGGCTAGGACCACGGTAAGAATATAACCAAAGTTAAAGTCGAAGCTAGCTGCCGACAGAGAAGTTGCCTCACCACTGTCTTCACCGTCTGCCTGTACCCACAGCGATTGCCAAATCGATAGCTCTAATCCGCCTGGCATCCAGCCCATAAAAGCAATCAGGAAAGGCACTGCGGACCAGGAAAAAATAGACGGCCTAGAATTAGTTGTATATGCAACAGTGTCTGCAGCTTCCACGGTGCTGGAAGCTGTCAGCCACGATTCGAAGCTAGTTGAGATTGCCATGACAACTGCTGCCACTGTTGCGATTGATAGGAATATGACGCACCATTTGGTGATTTGCTCAAAGAGCCGATAGCGCCCAATAGCGATGAGCCCCCAGCAAAAAAGTAGAACGCCTACTGCCAGCAACGGTTCAGAAACCTGAGGAAACCAGAGAAATTTCAGCAGCATAGCTGCTACAAAAGCATCGACAGCAAAGCTACCCACCGCACTAATCGCGCTGATAACCATAAAAGGAAGAAAAAAGCGCTTGCCCTGCTTGCGGTAGGCCTGAATAAGGTTATCTCCGGAAGCGGCGGCGTAGCGATGACCGTATTCGTAAAAGGGATACTTCATCAGGTTGGCGAGCAGCACAAACACCAAAGCTCCCCAGCCATACATGGCACCGGCTCTGGTGCTTTGCACCAAATGAGAGACCCCGATGGCCGCGCCTGCCATGAGTAATCCAGGGCCTAGCTGCGCCAGCGAAAATTTTGATGATTTTTTTTGTGCTGCTGGCATCATAGAAAGAAAGGCACTAGAAGGCAACGCCTCTCAGCCTACCAAAGCGGTGACAGAATGCTTTGAGCACCCGTTCACTATCGTGCTTCGCGGCGGATGATTTTTGAGGGAGTCTTGAGATGATTTTTGAGGGAGTCTTGAAGTGTGATGGCGCAGCCCACCCAAAGGGTGATCGCATTTTCTATAGCAGGGCTGCGAGAGTTGTTGCGGTCCGCCAACATATCGAACCGTGATATAACATCTTTGTGCAGCCAGAGAGAAGAGATTTCTATCACTTAATAGTCGAACAAGTCTGTGCTATTCGTGCTGCTATCTTGCGCGTAGTTGCCTGCGATTTGACCAAATCTTGTTGCACATATAGAGCAGGTTGCAGTCGATATAAAAGTATGGAAAAAGTTATTTCACTGATGGGTCTTGGTGTGTTCTTAGCCATTGCCTACGCGCTTTCTACCAATCGCCGAGCTATTCGGTGGAAGCCAGTAGTCGGTGGTTTGGTTCTACAGTTTGTGCTGGCGCTTTTCATTTTGCGTACGCGCGTAGGGTTAGGATTGTTTTCTTGGTTTGGCGATCTTATTGTTCAGTTTTTTGCCTATTCCGATGCCGGCTCAATCTTCGTCTTTGGTGAAAATTTCAAAGACTTTTTCTTTGCTTTTAAGGTGCTGCCTAGCATTATTTTCTTTTCGGCTTTCATCAGTATTTTGTATCACTATGGCGTGCTACAGCGGGCCGTAGTCGTTATGGCCTGGGTGATGCGCCGCACTATGGGAATCTCTGGGGTTGAGTCTCTATCGGCAGCGGCCAATGTGTTTGTTAGCCAGACAGAAGCGCCGCTGGTGATTCGCCCCTACATTAAGTCGATGACCACCTCTGAGCTAAACGCGGTGATGGTGGGTGGATTTGCCACTGTGTCGGGGTGGCTACTGCCCGCTTTTATTTCTTTTGGCATTTCTGCTGAGCATTTGATTACGGCTTCGGTGATGTCGGCCCCTGCGGGACTAGCGATTGCCAAAATCTTGTATCCAGAGACGGTGAGCATTAATCGCAATCCGGTCGATGTGGCTCACAAAAAGGCAACCAATGTGATTGACGCTGTGGCGACAGGTGCTTCTGAAGGGGTGAAAATCGCGGTGAGTATTGCAGCGATGGTGATTGCTTTTTTGGGGCTGCTGACGGCAATAAATGGTCTGATGAGCTGGGCCGGTGGCTTTGTAGGATTGTCTCAGCTGTCGCTGGAGCTGGTGATGTCTTATGTGCTGGCACCGATGGCTTGGCTGATGGGCGTTGCCTGGAGCGACTGTAGCCAGGTGGCCGTGCTGCTGGGTAAAAAGGTGATTCTCAACGAGTTCATTGCTTACTCCTCGTTGCAGCAGCTAATGGATGGGGTGAGTGTGATTCCGGGGCAAGAACAGCTGGCGGTTGAGGTATCTGAGCGATCGCTCACGATTGCCACCTACGCGCTGTGTGGCTTTGCGAATCTAGGATCTATTGGGATTCAGATTGGGGGCTTGAGCGCACTGGCCCCGGAGCGGCAGTCGGAGCTGGCTGAACTGGGACTGCGGGCAATGATTGGCGGGACGCTGGCATCGTTTATGACGGCTGCGATCGCAGGTTTTTTGCTGTGATGTTTCTACGCCGCTATGCCCTCTGTGGCCGAAACCCCCTATTCAACCGGAAACCTAATGGTAAAAGTCGTCCCCTGCCCAGGACTGCTAGCCACCTGAATTTTTCCCTTGAGCGTTTGGGTGACAAGGTTGTACACCAGATGCAGGCCCAGGCCACTGCCGCCGATATCGCGTGCGGTTGTGAAGAAAGGCTCAAAAATTCGATTTTGGTGCTCTGGGGTAATGCCACAGCCATCGTCTTGATAGGTCAGCACGACTTCGTTGGCTTGCGTTTCAATGGTGATGCTGATGATGCCTGGCTGGTTGTCGGGGTAGGCGTGAATGAGTGAATTGGTGGTGAGATTGGTAACGATTTGCGCGAGGCTGCCAGGATAGCTCTCTATTAGTAGGGTGTCGTCGCCTGTGATTTTTGTCTTGTGGGGTGTTTTTTTGAACTGTGGCAGTAGATTGGCCACAACTTCTTGGACGTAAGGCTTGATCAAGAAGGCTCGTCTCTGCACACTGGTTTGGTCGACTGCGACCTTTTTGAAGCTGTTAATCAGCTCTCCAGCTCGGGTTAGGTTATTCAACATCAGGCGGCTGCATTCGGTCGCCACCTCTATATAGCCTTCAAAAGAGGAGCGCTTGAGTTCGCCTCGCTGCAACTCAGCTGCAATAGACTGTGTTGCGTTTTCGAGGGTAGAGGCGGTCATCACCGCAGTGCCTACAGGCGTGCTGATTTCGTGAGCAACGCCTGCGACTAAGTTGCCCAAGGCGGCCATTTTAGCAGCGCGAATCAGTTCTGCTTGGGTGGTTTGCAGGGTCTTTAATGTTTGAGAGAGGGCTTGAGTTTGGTCTATTAATTTCTTTTGATCGGCTTTTTGCTGCGTGATATCTTTTCCGGTCGCCAACACATAGGGCTCGCCGTTAAAGTAGATCAGCTCTAAAAATAAAATAACAGAACTAGTTTTGCCCGATCTGTTGTAAAAATTGACTTCAACGCCATGAACATATCCTTTTGCCTTTAGCTGGGCGAACGCGGCTGCTCGCTGCTCTAGTGATTGCCACAGGCCCAGTTCGGTAGCGGTGCGACCGATGGTTTCTTCTCGGCTGTAGCCTGTTTGCTGCACAAAAGCTTCGTTGATATCGACATACTGTTCATTTTTTAGGTCGACGATGGTGGTGGGTAGCGGTGTGTTTTGAAAGGCGGTAGAAAACTTTTCTTCAGATTCTTTGAGCGCGGTGTCGGCGGCTTCGTACTGTGCTAGCAGTATCTCCTGCTGTTTGTTTTTTTCGCTTAGCCGCTTTTGGAGCGATCGCAGCTCAAGCTGGCTTTTCACCCGTGCCAACAGCTCTCGTTCTCTAACCGGTTTGGTAATATAGTCGACGCCTCCTACTTCAAACCCTTTGACGATACTGTCTTCATCGTCAAGCACAGTCAAAAATATCACAGGAATATTGCAGGTGCTTGTATGCGCCTTTAGCTGTCTGCAAACCTCGTATCCATCCATTTCAGGCATTTTGATATCGAGCAGAATGACATCTGGCGGGTTGGCTTGTGCGGCTGCGATCGCCTGAGCGCCCTCTGTAATGGGTCGGATGTGGTATCCCTGCGCGGTCAATAGTTTGATGAACAGGTGCAAGTTTGCCGGGGTGTCATCTACTACCATGACATCGGCAGCAGATTGCGGTGAGGCAGTGACAGGTTGTGAGAGGGACAGTGGCATAGTGCTCTGTTGTTGATGGCTTATTGATGGCTGTGGTTAGCTTTCTTTTGATACTGCTGAGCTGGCGATTGCCTGAGCGAGGCGAATCGCTTGCAGGATTTGAGTGTATTGAAACTGCTGTAGATGGTCGTTAAGAGCGGTGGCGACGGCTTTATCTTGCTGTCTAATTTCTTCAATGAGTGCGATTATCTCAGTCCACTGAAAGTTTTGGGTGGCTGACTCTAATGCTGACAGTAGCTGAGGAGACAACTGCGATAAGCTCAGCTCGCAAAGCGATCGCGAACCGACCGACGGTGAGCCGATCTGCTGTGAGGACGTCAATGTTAATTGTTCGTCCCTTTGGTCGGCAGGGGTCGCTCCGATTTGAGGCATTGACAACGCCTGATGAATTGTGATGTCGCTGGAATGTTGTGTGTGGTTGCTGGGGTTTTCTTGTGGTGAGTTGTCTTGTAGTGAGTTGTCTTTTGGATGGTTTCTGTAGCGATACTGCAATCCAAGCTGTCCACCGATGCAGGTTAGGAGAGAATCTTCTTGAAAAGGTTTGCTTATGAAGGCATCACAGCCTGCTTCACGGGCTGAGGTTTCGTCTTGGGGGCGGGTACTGGCCGTGAGTACAACAATTTTGGGCTGGGTGTCAGCACCAGAGAGTGCTCTGATTCGCTGTGTTGTTTCGATGCCATCTATAGTAGGCATACGAATATCCATCAAAACGAGGTGAGGTTTCCAGTGCTGGCAAAGCGCGATCGCATCTAAGCCATTCGAGGCCTCTTGCAGCTCAAAGCCTAAGGGCTGAAGCAGCTTGGTTAAGAGCTGGCGGTTAGCTTGCTGGTCGTCAACAATCAGCAGGCGGTAGCTGGTTTGAGCGGTTGCGAGTCCTACGATTTGGCGAGTAGGTTGAAGTGGCTGCGTGGCGCGATTTGGCGTGTAGGTTGAAGCGTTGAGTTGAGTGGTGGCTGCTTGAATGCGAGTGCTAACAAGGGTGCCATTGCCCTGAGTCGTTGGCGAGGTGATGACGATATCGCCGTCCATGAGCTGCGCAAATTTACGACTAATAGAAAGCCCAAGGCCGGTTCCTTGCGAGGCCAACCGGCCCGTTTCGGTTTGCACAAAAGGCTCGAAGACGGTGTCGATTTCGTCTGCGGCGATGCCAGGCCCGGAGTCTTGTACTTCAAAGGTGAGGGTGAGAGCTTCGCCCGTGATATCGCTGCTGGCATGTAAGAGAACATGCCCAGACTGTGTGAATTTGAAGGCGTTGCTGAGCAGGTTTATCAGGATTTGGCGGAGCTTGCCAAGGTCAGTGTGAATGTGTCGAGGCAGGTTTGGGGTGTGGCTGACCTCGTAGCGCAACGATTTTTCTGTTGCTTTTAGCTGAAAGAGCGCGTGGAGGTCGCCAAGCAAATCGTACAGATCAAAATCAACAGAATTCAGCGTGGTGCGACCGGCCTCAATTTTTGACATGTCGAGGACGTCGTTGATCAGGTTTAGGAGATGTTCGCCGCTGTTGCGAATGATGCTGACGTCGCTCTGATGCTCTTTGGGCAGGGCTTCGGAGCGCATCATGACCTGAGAAAATCCCAAAATTGCATTGAGTGGCGATCGCAGCTCGTGACTCATGTTGGCTAGGAACTCGCTTTTTACTCGGTTGGCGACTTCCGCAGCGGCCTGAGCCTGTTTGCGATCGCGCACTTCTTCTTCTAGTGCTTGGGTTCGATCTTTTACTTTGCTTTCTAGCCGCAATGAGTAGTCTGATAGGGTCTGGTACAAGTTGGCTTTTTCGAGTGAGGTGGCCGCTTCTGTACACAAAAAGCTGAGAATAGAGAGACGGTCTTTCGTAAATACGCCGCTGGTTGAAAGATTGTGCAGGTACAAAATACCAATCATGGTCCCCTGGCTGAGCAAGGGTAAGCACAGTACGCTTTGAGGCTGATGCTTTTGAAGATAGTCATCAACGACGGGAAGGTCTGTATTGAGCCTATCTAGGACGACTACCTGCTGGGTGTTTTTGACATACTGAATCAGCCTGACGGGGAGCTGAGGATGATCGGTGATGGGTTCGGTGCATAGGGTTGTGGCTTCGAGGGTTGCGATCGCTTGTAGCTGCCACACTTCATCGTTATCAGGCAAAATCAGCGCGCAGCGATCACCCCCCGAACTTTGCAAAATGGTGGTGGTGAGCTGATGGATGAGTTCATCGAGATGAACCGTCTGCGATATGCTGCGCGCCGCCTTTAGCACCGTCGCCAAATCTAGTGAGGCATTCAGCCCTTTGCTTGCCGAGTGGCTAGTGTGAGAACTGTGAGCGTTATCAATGGTTTCGTTAACGCTGTGGATGTTGCTGTTACTGCTATGGATATCAATACTGCTAGCTGCGCTCTCCATAGCACTGCTGTCAGTTCTCTGATGTGATTCCCACGAATGGTCAATCTCGGTGAGCGTTTCGACGAAGCTGATGGGCTGGGCGGTGGTTTGGAGAATGGGTTCTAGTAGCTGAGGGTAGTCCCGTTCTAGGGCATCTGTTTTCGCCTTTGCGCCCCAGCGAGCGTAACCGTAGTAAGCCTCTTGCAGGTAGCCTGCGGCAACTTTGTTTTTTCCCCAGTTGAGCCAAAATTTAGCGGCTAGCTCGTTGGCTAGAGCTTCTTCTTGTACATAGTTGTTTTCCTTAGCTGTTGCAATGGCCCGGTCGTAAAGGTCAATGGCCACCATGTAGGTGCCCAGCGCATAGTGCTTTTCGGCTTCTACTAGCAAATACTTGTGCAAATGATTCATCGGTGCGTAGTCGGCCCACCGTTTCATCTTTTCCTGATTAAGTGCAATTTGTTCTGGTAGGCTTTCCCTTGACGGGTTTTCTTGCGGCAAGATCTCTCTTTGTTTATTGCGGTACTCGGCCAATAATATTAGCGAGGTATAAAAGTTTTGAACAACGCTCATCAAGGAGCCAAGTGAGGCTTCGGAGTAGGTTTCTAGAATGCGCGTGTTTTCGACTGCTTGGGCTAACTGCCCAAACAAGTAGCACAGCATTTGCTTGGAAAAATAGATGACATATAGTGAAAAGTAGTTGTTTTTCTCTCTAAGAGATGGCAGCATTGCCTGTTCATCAAAACTCTCTCCTACCAGTAGCCAGGGAGCGCCTGACTGGCCGAGTAGATTAAGCGCTAGCTGTCGCCAAATTTTGGCATAGGTGAGTATGTGCTGCTGGTTGAGCTGTTGCCCTAGCTCAATGTAGTGAAGCTGCTTTTGCTGAACCTGCTCTAGCGGCGTTCCCAGCAGTACTAGGTGGGCACAGGCATTCTTGGCCGAGTGACAGGCGTATTCAATATCGCCAACTTCTAAGCCACTGTGCAGGCCCTGCTCAAACTGTTCAATACTGTTACTGACGTGCTCTTTCCAGTGAGAGATAAAGCCGCCTAGCTGTTCGAGCACTTTGGCTCTCATGGCCTGCCCGCCGGTTGATTGCCCCAGAGATCCTTCTGTTAATTTCAGCGCGATGCGACCGCTCTGGTAGCCTGTTTCAATGTCACCTGAGCCGCATCTCGACATGCCATAGACTGAGTAAGCGACGGGGGAAACAGCGGTGTGTCCTGCGGTGGTGCACAGATGTACCATTGTCCAAATGGTGGGTTTGAGTAGTTCTGGTTTGCCATAGTAAATGGCCGAAAACATAGAGACCTGAATCCGAAGTGCCGCAACTTTCGCAGGGTCACCCATGTCGGGAACGGTATCGAGCTCGTCTACGGGCGGTAGGGTAATACTGACGGCTTCAGGATCGAGTAAGGTAACTCCTAGCTGTTCGAGTACTGCAAACCCCTGATCTACGGCTTCTATGAGCTGGTTGTCTCCAATGGCCGCTTGAATCTGAATCTCGTACAGTTTGATTTTGTCGAGGAGCGTGCGTGCGGTGTTCAAAACCTCTTCTATCAGGGATGCAACCGATGCCAGCGCGTGGTTAAGATAAGCGGCTTCCACTGTGTTGCTCTTGAGGCTCAGCGTGAAGGCATAGTTGGATTTCCAACTGGCGACGGGCAGTAGCCGGTTGGCCTGATGAAAGTAGGCGAGTGCGGCAGCGTAAGCCGTTGAAGCCTTAGCCTGTTGTCCTGCTAGTGCATTTAGCCGTATGAGCAGCGTGTGATCATTTTCTGCGGTGGCTAAGCTCGCACCGGCATTAAGCTGATCAACAATCTCAAATAGTGGCCTGTTTGCGATCGCCTCAGACAGTGTAGAAGTGTCAAGTGTAGAAGCATCAGCAGACTGTTGATTCCCTTCTAATAAATTTTCTCCTGACAGATTAGAGTCTAATAACTCAGAGTCCAACAGATTAGTATCTACAAGATTAGAACTCAACAGCCGCTGGCCAATTTGCCAATGCATAGCAGGCTTTTGATCTTCTGGAATGAGAGCATACGCTGCTTGCTGTACGCGGTCATGCAGGAATCGGTAGCCCACTAATTCTTCATCGACCTGTTTTCCCTCGCGTTTCTCGCCCTGAAAAAACTTGTAAATGTCACTTTCTGGAATCACGAAGCCTGCTTGTAGGCCCTGCCACAGATCGGCGGCCATCTCTTCCTGAGATTTTTGACAGACGGTGGCCAGAGTCGCTAGGTCGAACTGGTTGCCAATGCAGGCTGCGCTCATCAACGCTGAGCGAGTGACGGCAGGCAGCTTTTGCAGACGGGCGATCACAAAGTTCACCACGTCGTCTGTGAGGGCTAGCTGCTGAACGGCTGCCAAATCACACTGCCAGTAGCTGGCTTCGGCCTCGAAAGTGATCCATCCATCTCGGTGCAACCCCTGCAAAAATTGCGTGGTAAAGAAGGGGTTTCCTTTTGTCTTTTGATAAATTTGTTGGGCTAGTGGTGCAGCGATTTGGCTGGGGCACAGCAGGGTATCGGCAACTAGCTGCACGACGGTACTTTCACTTAGTGGGGTGAGGGTAAGGGTTGTGATGCTTTGATGGTTGCCTTTTTGCCTCTCTGTTTTCCTCTCTGGCAAATTCGCTAGGGCAAGCATGAGTGGATGGGTGGGGAATACTTCGTTGTCGCGATAGGCTCCCAGAATGAGAATGTGTTTGCTGCTGGCAGTCTCTATCAAGAGTGTTAGCAGCCGTAAGGAGGCGGCATCGACCCACTGCAAGTCATCTAGGAAAATGACTAGGGGGTGGGCCACTGTGGCAAAGATGCTGACGAACTGAGCCAGTAACAAATTGAACCGATTTTGGGCGGCGTCGCCAGAGAGCTTGATGACGGGCGGCTGTGGGCCCAGAATTCTCTGTAGCGAAGGCATCACCTCGATAAGGACTTGGCCATTGCTACCGACCACTGCCAAGATGCGGGTACGCCACAGCTCTAGCTTGGCATCTGACTCACTCAGCAGCTGTTCTATGAGGCTGCTGAACGCCTGTAAAAAAGCGGAAAAGGGTCGATTGCGATTGAGCTGGTCGAATTTTCCCTGGATGAAGTAGCCGTGCCGCCGGGTGATGGGCTTGTGGACTTCGTTGATAACGGCGGTTTTGCCAATGCCTGAGAAGCCGTTCACCATGACCAGCTCGGTGCCACCTGCCGATACGCGCTCAAAGGCTGCGAGCAGTTCGCCTACTTCCCGCTGACGGCCATAGAGTTTTTCGGGGATAAGGAAGCGATCGCACCCATCTTGAGCCGCTAATTCAAAGGGTGCAATCAATCCGCTGCCATGCTGAGCGCGTTCTTTCTTCTGCTCATCGGTGTTGCCAGCCGCCAGCCGCGCCAAACACTGCTCCAGGTCATACTTCAATCCCAGCGCACTCTGATAGCGATCCTCCGCGTTCTTGGCCATCAGCTTCAGCACAATATCCGAGAGCACAGCCGGAACCTGAGGATTGATATCACTAGGCGAAGCAGGCCGCTTCGCCAGGTGAGCATGCAGCAAGGCGATTGAATCGTTTTCTACAAAGGGCAGCTGCCCGGTGAGCAATTCAAAGCAACTCACCCCCAAAGAATAAAAATCTGTGCGGTAGTCTACGCTCCTATTCATGCGCCCTGTTTGCTCAGGTGAGAGATAGGCAAGCGTCCCTTCTAGCTCTGCGGGGCTAGTCAGCTGCTGTTGTTCTTTTGGCAGTAAAGACGACAGACTAAAATCGATGAGCTGAACCTGACCGGTATCAGGATGAATGATGATGTTGCTGGGCTTGATATCTTTGTGGATAACGCGCTGTTTGCCTAGGTCATGGAGTGCGCTGGCCAGCTGAACGGCAACAGACAAAAAGTCGGTGAGAAAGGCGTGCAGGCCAACAGCGCTAAGAGAATGAGAAGGCGAATATTTATCAGACCAGTATTTTGAGAGTGCGATCGCGCCTGTATCGGGCAGGATGAGCGCATAGCCGTTGTCACTGCGTTCTAGCCCCAGCGGCTTGGCAACGTAGGGTGAATTTAGCTGGTGGACGATGGTGTATTGATTGCGAAACTGCACTCGCTGGCTCAAGTTGGCAGCGTTGTCTCGCAGCATTTTGACGATGACGCTGGCTTGGTCACTTTTACGGGTACCCCGGTACACCAGAGTTTGTGTTCCTGAATAAAGCAGACCTTCAATTCGATATCCGAGTAGCTGTGGGGTAGCCATCACTGCCGTACGAGAATGCGATAGAAAAGTGGATCCGAGACAGTTGGCTCCAAGCTAACGGCGTGGGCCGTACATTTCTTGACTTTCAAGATACTACGGATCTTTCTTCGCAGCATGATCTAGGTTTTGAAACAAAAAGAACTGTGCCGAATTGACATGCTCAAACTGGCATCGTGTTGGCCAGTCCTGCTGGAGTGAGTGCTACCAAAATGCGGCAAAAATGGGAGGCAAGCCAGATGAATTTCTGAGTCGATAGTATTATTAAGGAATATAAAGCTCCTAAAAGCACCCTCAAACCACCCCCAAGAAAACCTCAAGAACCTTTTGATTCCATGAACGTCTTGCTTTCACTGCTGTTGATATTGCCTGTAGCGGGTATTGTGATCTATTTGCTGACCCCTCGTCGCTACAACTCATCCGATTCTGTTGCCAACTCCTACGATGAGTGGACGCAAGACGGCATTTTGGAGTTTTATTGGGGTGAGCATATTCACCTAGGGCACTACGGCTCGCCCCCAAGACAGACAGACTTTCGCCAGGCCAAGTTCGACTTTGTGCACGAGATGGTGAAATGGGGCGGGCTAGACCAATGCGCGCCTGGGACGAGCGTGCTAGATGTGGGCTGTGGTATTGGCGGCAGCAGCCGAGTGCTGGCCAAAGACTATGGTTTTGAGGTGACGGGGGTGACGATTAGCCCTGGACAGGTGAGCGAGCAACGCAGCTTACGCCAGCGGGGATAAGCGCAAAATTTTTGGTAGACGATGCGATGGCGCTGTCTTTCCCAGATGAAAGCTTTGATGTGGTGTGGGCGTTAGAAGCGGGTCCGCATATGCCAGATAAAGCCGTGTTTGCTAGGGAGCTGCTGCGGGTGCTAAAGCCAGGTGGCTTGCTTGTGGTCGGCGACTGGAATCAGCGAGATGACCGCCGTAAGCCGCTGAACTGGTGGGAAAAGCCCGTGATGACGCAGCTGCTCGATCAGTGGTCGCATCCTAAGTTTTCGAGTATTGAAGGATTTTCGGAGCTGCTAGAAGAAACGGGCTTGGTGAACGGTCAGGTGAGTACGACTGACTGGTCAAAAGAAACGTTGCCGTCTTGGCTCGATTCGATTTGGCAGGGCATTATTCGTCCGCAGGGGCTGGTGAAGTTTGGCGTAGCTGGCTTTATTAAGTCTGCGCGTGAGGTGCCTACGCTACTGCTGATGCGGCTGGCCTTTGGCAGTGGGCTTTGTCGGTTTGGTATGTTTCGAGCGACGCGGGCGAATGTGCGGGCGGCTCAAGTGCTGAATGAGCGTTCGACGGCCACGATCAATCGGTAGCCATTACGCTACACTTGCGTTTTTGATAGGTCGGCTATGGAAGGGAAGCTGCTGAAGCAGGTGATGCTGAAAGTGTGCGAGGAGGACGTGCGATCGGATATTAGCGCGATCGCACATACGCCAGATGGCAATATATGGTTAGCTTCAGACGAACTCACCACCGTAGAGCGCCTTTCCCCGACTTCGACAAATGAATTTGCCCACCATCGTCAGTTTGCAGTGGGTGACTATGTAGACCTGCAAGATACCCAATCTGAAATTGACATTGAAGGCATGGATTTTTCGGAGGGGTATCTATGGCTGGTGGGCTCTCACAGTACCAAGCGAAAATCAGCAAAGGGAAAAGATGCTGAGCGAGATATTCAGCGGCTGCTGGAAATAACAACAGATGCGAATCGCTATTTACTCGCTCGGATTCCAATTGCAGATGGAGAGCTCGTGAAACAGGATGATGCTACGGATCGATTCGCCGCGAGCCTAAAGCAGTGGCAAGGGCAGAGTGAGTTGACAAAGGCACTCCAAAAAGATGAGCATATTGGGCCCTTTTTGCAGATGAAGCTGCCTTCTAAAGACAATGGCTTTGATATTGAAGCATTGGCGGTTAAAGGCAATCGGCTCTTTCTCGGTCTCAGGGGGCCGGTGCTTAGAGGGATGGCAATTATTTTAGAAATAGAGATAAAAGCGGGGACGAAAGCCCGTCAGTCTGGTGAGATGCGGCTGAAGCGTTTGGAGAATAAACGGCTGTATCGAAAGCACTTTGTAGATCTCAACGGTCTGGGCATAAGAGACCTGTGCTTTGATGGTGAGGACTTGATTATCTTAGCGGGTGCGACGATGCAGCTCTCTAGCACGATGCAGGTATTCCGGTTCCAGCAGGCGCTGTTGCACAGTAAAGATACGCTGTGGCTATCCTCATCGGGCGTGCTACAGAAACTGTTTGACTTGCCTCCTGCCAAAAAAAATAGTGTTGGATCAGACAATGCAGAGGGGATGACAATACTGCCCTGTGGGTTATCTGATGGTGGGGAAAGGGTGGATCAGACCAGCGTGATGGTGGTGTACGATTCGCCGAGTAAGGAGCGGTTGAGAGAAGGTGGTATTTTAGCCGATGTTTTTGGCCTGTAGCCCAAGGCAAACAAGAGAAAAAGCCAAGGCCTGTTGCTTTATTGCGCTTGTGACAGGTACTCTTCTAGCTGCGAAAACTGAGAGATGTTGAGCTTGTAATATATTCTCCGACCGTGGCGTCGGGTAATCACTAGGCCACACTGATTAAGCGTTTTGAGATGAAAAGAGAGTTTTGACTGGGGAATGCCCAAGGTGCTGCCAATGTCGCTAACGCAGAGTTCGCTACCCCCCTGCAAAAGCTCAATAATTTGGAGCCGGATGGGCTCTGAAAGTGCATGGAATCCTGCTGATTGATTTCTCATAGTGTTGAGGGTGTTGTGAAGGTTGCTGAAATTTTTGACTGATGAAAGGCCCGATAAGCAAGCCAAATGAAAGGCTAAATGACTGCTAACTTGTCTAGCTCTGTGCTGTCTAGATCTGGGTTGAACGTGCTGAGTGGGGCCAAGCTCAGCTAGGGCAGTCGAGAAGTAGGATTAAGCTGAAGGGGCAATGTTGGAAAAACAGAAAAGAGAAGATCTGACGATCTATAGTTAGAAGGTTTCGTTAGAAGAGATTGGTATCTCGCTCTGCTTTAGCAAGCTTCATCGCTTGATTGAGTCGACAGATCATTTCTACTTTGGCGCGTATCTTTTGGGTGTGTGGGTTGTGCATGCCCAAAGTTGTTTCAAATACGCTGAGCGCTTCTTTGAAGAGTGGCTCTGCCTCCAAAAAGCGAAACTGATTGTCGTAGAGCGCAGCGAGGTTGTAAAGACTAATGCCTACATCCGGATGCGCCTGGCCCAGTAACGATTTTCGAAGTGCCAGGGCACTTTGCAATAGGGGTTCTACATCTTCGTAGCGTCCTTCACGCATAAAGAGCGTAGCCTGAATAGACAGAAGTCCAGCGCCCACCGCGTGTAGAGTCGTCGGGACTAACTCTCTTTGGTAATAGGCAGCTTCTTCTTGTTGCTTACGGCTGGTGATATCGATTTGAGCGCCTGCTATTCGGTAGGCAACGCCTGCCGCGTCCCATAGGGCTTCTCCTTTTGCCAGTGCCCAAATATAGTCTCCATTGGCCTGCCGAATACGATATTCGCAGTAAAACTGCTGCTGCTGTCGACTCAAGTAGTCTTGCAGTGTACGGTTAAACCGAGCGCGATCCTGTGGATGAATGAGCGACAGCCACTGTTTTATGCCGCTATCTGTAGAAGCGTCACTGATGGAGCCTTTGACCCCGAGCAAAGATTGCCAGTAGGGCGAAAAATAAAGGCTGTCGTGCTTGATGTCCCAATCCCAAATTCCTTCACGATTTGCCTGGTTGGCTGAGGGTTTTAGCGTAGGGCTTCCCGGTTGCTGTTGGGCGACTTGTTTGGCTAGCTCGGCCCGCTTTACCGCATACTGAATGCGGCGTACTAGCCAGTTGCCTAGGTCGGTGTGGCCTAGCTGCAAGAGCCTAGTAGGAGAGAATGTGTCAGATTTTAAGACATAGTCCTGTGCGCCTTCTTTGATGGCTGCTACTGCGAGTGAGTCATCTTGAGTGCCGGTTAAAACGACAACAGGTGTTTCGGGAACCTCTTGCTTTAGCTGTTTGATGAGTCCTAGCCCCTCGCCGTCTGGGAGATGCAGATCTAGCAAGACGAGGTCATACGCGTTCTCTTTCAGCATGCTGAGCGCTTCTTTAAATCTGCCTGCATGATGAAGCCTTGGCTTTGCTAGGTCTGACGAGCTAACAATGGCTTCCACCATTTTGGCATCTGAAAAGCTATCTTCGACTAGCAGCACTTCGATATTAGGACTCATACTCTTGATGTGATGGACTCGATTGTGGATTACCCTTTGGCTCCCCAAGTGTGCCCAGTCAGAATCAAGAAAGATTGATAGCTTAGTCGTGGTAGATACTGAACTTTTTAGATTTAAATCAACTTTAAATTTCGCCCCAACCCGGATTAATACGCTTCATAACCGGGTTATATAGCTTAAAGTAAACAACCGATCCGACTTGACGAAGTAAAGATTTCTGTGGTGTATCTGCGCCCATACAGCGTTTGCATACAGGATGGGTCACCTGAAAGCGATCGAATCCTTGACGTAGCGAGCAGGCAGGCTGCTGGTGATCGAGAACTGTTGATAGAGCGTTGTTGTTGATATTACCGAGCGGGATTTTACCGTCATAGTCTTTGCAACAGGGAACAACGGTGCCATCGTAGAGGATCCCAGCTTGGTCGGTAGTGCCGTTGCAGTAGCCAAAGCTTGCTGGGGTAACTGTGGCGCTTTCTACATTGCCCCAGCTGTCTAGCGGAAAGGTTTCTAAGGCGAGTTTTGGAGTGAGTTCTATCACCTGCCACCGACCGGGTTTGTGGCTGACAAGGCGGCGCTCGATTTCTGTTTCTGTTGGGCGGTCAGGATGATTGGCAGGGAGCGCTGCTAGGAGGCGATCGCACCATTCTCTCAGCTGGGTTTGCATCTGTTCTTTGCCTTCTACCACGTGCATAGCCTTGTGCGGCACCAAAAAAGGATGCGGCGTGGTATCCAAAAATTTGAGATGCACGCGAGTAGAAGACTCAGATAGGAGATTGGCATGTACGTATTGCGTAATGCCGTCAAAATACTGCTCGGGGGCAAGCTTGGGGGGCGCACCGCGAATGATGAATGTGTCTGGATCTGGCGTTTGCAGGGAGATGGTAACTTTGGGGATGCCGGAGTCTACGAGCTTTTCTATATGCTCTGGGCGAATGTGGAATGTGCTGCCGTTGGTGGTGAGGTGAAGGTTGAGCTGGCGATCGCACGCCATTGCGATCGCCTCAAAAATATGCGGATAAATCAGCGGCTCACCCATCAGGTGAAAAGCCACAATCTTCGCCAGCCGGTGCTCTGCAATCTCATCGAGCGCCTTCGTTAGCAGGGCTTTGTCCATATGCCCCCGCTTTCGTTCCATAATGGCATCTGGGCAAAACTCACATTTGAAGTTGCACACATTGGTGACTTCCAAATGAATGCGCTCTAGGCGGTAGGCCGTAGACATAGTCCCAAAATCCCGAATCAGCAGTATCAACAATGAGCCATTACCTTATCAACTGAGGCCAGAGCGCATGTGAGAATGGCCTGAAAACTTTAGGAATGAGCCTCCAATGAACCAGGGAATGAATCAGGGAATGAGCCCGGCAACGGTCACCGACGCAGTCAACTATCTTCGCTATCCCAGCGGAGACGCGACAGCACAAAGCAGCCGCCCCGATCCTAGTGAGGTGGTTGCAGCCTTGGCCCTGGCTGAAAAACAGAGCAAAAAAGCAAAACAGCGCTACGCATATGAGGACTTAGTCGGCTCATGGCAGCTAGGATTTGTCTCGGGCACTCGCAAGGTGCCAGCCTCGCGCCCAGGTGCTCAGCCTTTGAAGCAGCCCGGTAAAGGTCGATTTTTGCCTCGGTGGATAGACATTACAATTACCTATGGCTCCCCGCAGGCGCTGCTCAGCCTAGCTTTGCTCACAGAGGAAGCTAGCGATCAGCAGATCAGTGCTGTGAGCAATGACTCGGGCGCTGTTGTCAACCGAGTGGGTTTAGGCGGCGTGTCTTTACAGCTGAGTGGTCCTACTCGCTATTGGCCAAACACCAACACCCTCGGGTTTGACTTTGTGTACTTGCAGGGAGGCATTGGCCCGGTGACCCTGTACGACGGCCCGGTGCGCGGTGGCGTGGCGCGGGCGAAAGCATTTGTCGATGCCGGGCTCAAAGACCAGGCCTTTTTTACGTTTTTTGCGGTGCAGCCGCACTATATTGCGGCGCGCGGAAAAGGGGGGGGACTGGCGCTGTGGACGCGGGTGACGCCTCTCTAGACGATTCTACGGGTGAGAGTGGCTGGGGTTTACTGTTGTGATAGCCCTGAATATAGTCGATGCCGATACTGCGGATCTCTTGAAGAATGGCAATATTTTCGACAGACTTGGCAATGGTTTTGATGCCCATGAATTGGCTCACCTGATTGATCGCTTGGAGCATTGCGTAAATCAGCGGATCGTTGGCCACCTCTCTTACAAAGTCGCCATCTAGCTTGAGGTAGTCTACCGGAATCTTTTTCAGGTAGGTGAGTGATGATAGCCCGCTGCCAAAGTCATCTAAAGCGATTTGACAGCCCAGCTGTTTGAGCTCTCGGGTGAAGTGAATTGTCTGTTGTAAATTGGCGATCGCCACCTTCTCGGAAATCTCGAAGCACAGAACATGGGGCCGAATGTCGTAACAGGACAATCGCTGCTGCAGAAACTGTGGAAAGCTGCTATCTGCCAGGCTGGCCGCCGATAGATTAATGCTGAACGTAAGACTCTCCTGACAGGGCCTTTGGGCGATATGCCAAAGTACGGTGTCTACGACCCACCGGTCGATTTTGGGCATGAGATGATAGCGCTCTGCGGAGGGCAAAAAGCCCATGGGTGGCATGAGCCGGGTGCCTTGTTTGCCGGTTTTACTTTCGCTGGGTTTCTGTTCGTCAAGCCTGAGCAACACTTCGCAAAACTCAGTTTGCTGTAGGTGGGGTTTGGTAGGGGAGATGGGCTGCTGGTGGAGGCAAAATAGGTTGGTTTCCAGCGCGGTGTTAAGGCGCGATCTCAGCTGGCTGCCGCTGGACTCTGTCGCCAAGCAGGGGTTGTTGTGCTGGTGCAGCTGTATGCGGTTTCGGCCTTGCTGCTTGGCCTGATAGCAGGCGTTATCTGCCAGGCCAAAAATCGCCTGGACAGAATCGGTAGCCTTACTGTGAGGGTCAATCGGCACAACGCCGATACTCACCCCAACTTTAAAGACTTTGCCATTGTAGGTAAATCGAAAAGATTGAATGCTATCGCAAAAGTCTTGGGCAATGAGTGTGGCCCGCTCGTTGTCGCAGTTGTAAAGCCACAGCCCAAATTCATCCCCGCCAAGCCGAGCGAGCACGTCTGAAGCCCGGATGCGGCTGCGCCATAGGTCGGCAATTTGCTTCAGCAGCTGGTCGCCTGCGACGTGACCACAGGTGTCGTTCACCACCTTAAAGTTATCGAGATCGAGATAGCACATCACGTGGTGCGGCTGCGGATGCTGTTGTTTTTTTAGCGCTTCTGAAAGCGATGCCACAAAGCTGGTGCGATTGCGCAGATGCGTGAGCGGATCGTGGGTTGCTTTCCAAGCCAGCTCTGTGACCCGGCTACGTTCTTCGGTCACATCGCGAAAGACGAGTACGGTGCCGATGATATCGCCGTCGCTAGAGCGAATGGGCGCGGCAGAATCGCTGATGGCGAATTCTTTGCCTGCTTTAGAGAGAATAGTCGTCTGGTCACTAAGGGTGATGGATTGACCTTCTTCGATTGCCTGTAAAGCCGGGTTACGCAAGGCTTCACGCGTATCGCCATTGATCAGATGACACACGTCTGTAATGGATTGATGCTTGGCTTCATCGGCTCTCCATCCGGTGATTTGTTCGGCAATAGGGTTGAAGTTTTCGATGTAGCCTTTGCGGTCGGTGGTGATGACCGCATCGCCAATGGAGTGCAGTGTAATTTGGGCTAGTTTCTTCTCTTGGTGGAGTGAGTTTTCTAGTGACTTACGCGCGGTGATATCTGTTTGTGATCCGGCGATGCGGTAGGCATTGCCTGCTTCATCCCATACGGAGTTGCCTCGGGTCAAAAACCAGCGGTAGGTACTATCGCTATGCCGTAGCCGATACTCGCATTTGAACTGCGATCGCCGTCCTGTGAGGTGCTCTTTTAGCTCCGTTTTAAAGCGCTTAATATCGTCGGGATGAATGCGCGAAAACCACTCTTTGGGATGGGGGCGGAGCGTGTCTTCTTGCAGGCCAATCATTGACTGCCATTTATCGGAATAGTAGATGCGCTGCCGGGAGAGATCCCAGTCCCAGATGCCGTCGTTTGACCCTTTTACAGCCAGCTCATAGCGCTCTTTGCTAACGGCGAGCTGCTGGGTAAGCTCGGCCCGCCGAATAGCATTTTGAATGGCGGTGACCAGCAAATTGCCGACATCGACATAGCCTAGCTTTTGTAGGCGTTCGGGCGAGAACATGTCGGGCTTGAGCAAGTAGCCCTGTACGCCAGCTTGAAAAGCTGCAGCGGCGATCGCGCGATCGCACACACTATTGAGCGCCACGATAGGTGTTTCGGGTGACCTTTCCCGTAGGTACTTGACCAGCTCAGTGCCTTGAATGCCAGCGCGATCGCTTGGTAAGCCCAAATCGAGTAAAACGACATCGATCGGGGTGGTTTCTAGGGTTGCGATCGCGTCGTGAAATTGATGGTTGTGATGCAACGTTGGCTTGGCCAGTTCTGACGAGTTAATCAGCCGTTCAAACAGCTGGGCATCTACTAAATTACTATCTATCAGAAGCGCCTCAATACCAGATGTCATCTGCAAGAGTTCCTTAAATGTGGGGGCTATAGAATGAGACGAAAATGTGTGGAAAGCTGAAGCGTTCTTCTACAAAGAACAACTCGTTACATCGGTGGCGGACATCGGTGGCAGGCATTAAGGCAATGATAATGGCGGCGGCATTTAGTAAGCTTCGAGATACAAGATTTGAAATAGCTGTTGAAAGATAACGTTTGCTCTACGAACTAGAGGTGAACTGGAGGTGAAAAAGAGACTTACCCAAGCGCGCGAAATCATCACTTCGCTGAAATATTTCAACTATATTTGATATAAATCTTAAAACCTTGTTAAGCACTTTAATACAGGGAAAACACGTAAGAGTGCAGAGAAACTGAAGTGTTTATCGCAACAGGCATAGAACCCTGCTGGTAAACGCTTTGAGCAACCTTATTCCAAGTCAGTTTTCTGCTGATGGAAGAATAAGTAGAGGCTATGGAAAAGATAACGATAAGAAAGTAATACGAAAAGCCGCATGCAATTTTGCACGCGGCCTTTAAAGGTGTTGTATGTAGTTGTGTACGTCTGTTTTTCTGATTTATTTCTCTGTTGTTACAACAACGCAAAAAAGACCTTTTCTTACATTAGAACTTGCGGCCGCTGAATTTCGTAGCCCTGCACATAGTCAATGCCAAGCTCTCTTACTTTTTGTAAAATCGGCTGGCTTTCTACATATTCAGCAATCGTTTTGAGACCCATCACATGGCCCACCTGATTGATCGCCTCTAGCATGGCACACACAATTTCATCTACAGGGGCCTCTTTTACGAAATTCCCGTCGATTTTTAAGAAGTCTACTGGCAAATGCTTTAGGTAAGTAAACGACGACATACCGCTGCCAAAGTCATCGAGTGCAAAGTGACAGCCCAGCTTTTTTAGCTCCAAAATGAAGCTAGCAATCTTTTGTAAATTGGAGATAGCCACCGTTTCTGTAATTTCAAAGCAGAGTGACTTTGCCTGGCCCGGATAGCGCTCTAGCTGCTGCTTCAGAAAGTCGATAAAGCTTTCGTCGTTGAGGCTGCTGCCCGAGAGATTGATGCTGTAGAGCTTATTCAGCGGCTTGGGCTGCCGGGCGATGTGTGTCAGGCAGCGATTTACCACCCAGCGATCGATCTTGGGCATCAGGTCGTATCGTTCTGCGGTTGGTAGAAATGCCATCGGCATAATCGCCTCTAGCGGATCTTCTTAGATGGTGTTGTCGGAGGGTAGTCGCAGCAAGATTTCGCACAGCTCAATATCGGTAGAGTCTGTTTGGGCGGTGGTAATAGCCTGTTCGTACAGTACAAATAGGTCATTGTCTAGTGCGTGGGTAATGCGAGAAAACCACTGACTATCTGTCGACTGCTGCGCGGCTTCCTGGTCGTTTTGGTAGTAAACCTGAACCCGATTGCGGCCTTTGTGCTTGGCTTTGTAGCAGGCGCTATCGGCTAGCTGCATCACCTGCTTGGTGTTGATACTGTTTTCGGTGACCGGCACCAGGCCAATACTGACCCCAATGCCGAACATTTTATCCTTGTAGGCAAAGCGAAATTCTTGAATGCTCTGGCAGAAGTCGTTGGCGATGTCAATGGCGCGATCGAGGTCGCAATCGTACAGCAGCAGGCCAAACTCATCGCCACCTAGGCGTGCCAAACTGTCGGACGAGCGAATTTTGCTGCGCCACAGGTCGGCAACCTGCCGCAGCAGCTGGTCACCAGCGGCGTGGCCACAGGTATCGTTAACGGCCTTGAAATGGTCTAGGTCCATGCAGCACAGCACGTGGTGGGTTTGCTGCGTTTGGGCTTCTTGAATCACCTGGTCAATCGACTGAATAAACTTTTGCCGGTTGAACAGGCGAGTGAGCGGATCGTGGGCAGCTTGCCAAGCCAGCTGTCTGGCGCGGCCGCGCTCTTCGGTCACATCGTGAAAAACCAGCACCGTACCGATAATATCGCCCGTGCTAGAGCGAATGGGCGCAGCCGAGTCGCCAATGGCAAACTCTTCGCCGGTTTTAGAAATCAGGGTGGGGTGATTGCTTAAGCTGGTGGCTTTGCCTTCTTGAATCGCTCGAATCGCTGGGTTGCTGAGCCTTTTTTTGCTGCTGCCATCGACCAGCTGACACACGTCTGCGATTGACTTTTGCCTGGCCTCAGCTGCGTTCCAGCCAGTGAGCCGTTCAGCAACTGGGTTAAAGTCTTTGATGTAGCCTTGGTCATCGGTGGTGATGACCGCGTCTCCAATAGAGTGCAGCGTAATTTGAGCCAGTTCCTTTTCGTTATGCAGCTCATTTTCTAGAGACTTTCGCAGGGTCATGTCTGTTTGCGAGCCGGCAAATCGGTAGGCGACGCCTTGTTCATCCCACAGGGCCATGCCGCGAGTGAGTACCCACCGATAGTTGCCGTCGGCATGCAGCAAACGGTACTCATGATGAAACTGTTGATCTTGCGGGTGCTCAAGGTGAGCTTCAAGCTTTTTGTCAAATGCGGGCTTATCGTCGGGATGAATCCGCGCTAGCCACTTGTTGGGGCTAGCGCTGTCTCTGTCTTGAATCGCGAGGCCCAGCAGTGACTGCCAGCGAGAAGAGTAATATACTCGGTTGGCTTTAAGATCCCAATCCCAAATGCCGTCGCGGGCACCTTCTACCGCGAGTGCATAGCGTTCTTGGCTGGTTTCTAGCTGCTGAGTTAGCTCTGCGCGTTCTATGGCATAGCGCAGCGTTTTGACGAGCAGGTTGCCGATGTCGACATAGCCTAGCTTTTCGAGCCTTTGTGGGGAAAAGGTATCAGATTTGACTAGGTAGTCCTGTGCGCCTTCCTGCAAGGCCGCAACCGCCATGCTCTCATCTTGAATGCCGGTCATCACTACGATAGGAATTTGAGGAATGCGCTCTTTGAGCTGCTTTACCAAATCAATGCCTCGCCCATCGGGTAGGCACAGATCTAGTAGGATGACATCGAATGTGTTTTCTTGGAGTGCAGTCAGCGCATCGTTGAACCGCTCAGTATGGTGAAGCTTTAGTTGACTGAATTCAGATGAGCTAATGAGCGCCTCAAACAGCAAGGCATCGGATGGATTATCTTCGATGAGCAGCGCATCTATACCGGGTTTCATTCAGCGGTTCCTTAGGGTCTAGTCCTGGACAACACTTCTTAAAAAGGGAGTTGTTGGGAAGTCTCTTTGTTTGTGTGAGCCTAGTCAATTGAGGGGACAACAATATGTGATCTGTCTCATTGAGAAACAAATCTGACTGTGTAGGTGGAGCGTGTGCACAAGTGAAATGTGCGCAAGTGAAAAGAGAGGGCTGTAAACATAAAACAAAAAAACTTGTTTTATTAGGTTAAAGTGATCTTGGCTGGTGGAAAATAGAAAAAATACTGAAAATACCTCCGATTTGAGAGTAATTGTTGCTCTATTAATTGAAATTGCTCATCTTTCGGTAGCTTCTGTTTTGTCTATGAGCTGCATGTTTGTCGGCATATTCTGCGCGTAGCATATTGAGTGGTGTGTTTGTAATTGGTGAGTGTTAGGTAACCTATGCTGAAGAACTCGGATTCTTTGTATGAATTAGCACTTTCTAACTGTTCTAAAGAACCCATTCATATTCCAGGGGCGCTGCAATCTTTTGGCGCTTTGATTGGCTGCGATCGCGCGCT
>JBHJIY010000203.1:0-27719 GCA_050042985.1 Phormidesmis sp.
GTTGGCCTATCCGAGCCTCGGCACAACAAAAGCTTTCAAGGCCTACAGCTCGACCAAACCCTCGCCGACAAAGGCGCAACCCCTCGCTGTGGCCTCGGCGTAATCGACTTGCGCAGCGGCGACCTTGTACACACGCTCCGCATAGAAGGCGTGATAGAAGAACTTTACGATGTGGCGATTTTGCCGGGCGTGCGTAGACCCATGGCCATCGGCTTTCGCAGCGATGAAATTCGTCGAGTGATTTCGATTGGGGATAATTGAGCCTGTCTTCGGCTGTGTTGGTTTCCTGTTTCTAATGAATCATTCTCACAAGGCCCTGCTGCCCCACCAATATCTCGCGCAAGAAGCTGACAATGCCCACCCAAATAATCGGTGAAATGTCTACACCCCCAATCGGCGGCACCAGCTTGCGCACAGGAATCAAAAACGGCTCTGTGGGCCAGGCGATGATTGACCACGGCAGTGTGTTCAGCTCAATTTGTGGATACCAGGTAAGGATGATCCGAAAGAGAAATAGCAGCGTGTAAAGACCTAGCACAAGGCTTAAAACGAGAGCAGCAACGTCGGTAGGCATAAGCATGAAGTATGAGCGTACAAGTAATGTTGCCTTAATTGTACGATGCTGTCGGTGGACTTATTGGGTGCAAATCTTTGCGGTAACGAAGCTGCAAGACAGGGCTGTTTACGACATTGAATACTGTTAGCGGGCTTTAACATAGTATTTATGTATCGGTGCAAAAACGAAGGTTTTTGGGACTATTCAGACGCACTATTTAGGGTGCTCCAGCAATATCTGACCATCTTTTTTGACTACATAATCGAACATATTATGTAGCATGGTTCCAATTAATGAGAGCGATACAATAAGTGTTAGTCGTTCCTGTCTACATTCATGCAATCTCATACAGAGAGAGAGTTCTGGGAAATCATTGAACAAGCCGGAAACCCAAATACTTGTTCTCCTAGAAGCCAGTGTCAAGCTATGGTAGATGCTCTCAAAGGTAGTAGCAGAGAGGAACTTGCCTGGTTTTCTAATACGCACTTTGAAATGCTCGACAAGTTATATACATGGACCTCGTTGAAAGCTTGCTACGTTGTGCTGGGATATACCTCTGATGACGTTTTTGAAGACTTTCGCAACTGGATCATCCTTCATGGCAAGAATCGCTTCTACAAGACAATTGATGACCCAGAGGTGATCGCAGACTACGCCCATGTCCAAGACCCAATCGAAGAAATCAACGGCGAACCTTTGCTATACGTTTGCCAAGATGCGTGGTCAGGGGATATTGAAGAACTCGAAAGTACATATCGGTCCCCGAAAGACTGCCCATTTCCTGAACAGTGGCCTACTCAAGAATTATTGATGGCCGAGTTTCCAAAGCTTGCGATGAGGTTCCGCTTTGGAAACTCGCGTGACGTATGCACTGAGCAATGGGATCAACTCATACTTTCAGAGCTTTCAGAAAAGTTCGACTTTAAAGACGCCAATAGTACTGACTGACAGCACTATCTTCTAAAAGTGAGGAGATTTTCTTTAGGTTAGTCCACACTTTAATGTGCCTTGCTTTGAAGATATGGGAGACCATTAGCGAATTGCATTAATACGTCTGACCTTCTCATTATCTAGACCTTTTGTGACTATGCTAAAAGCACGTCTCAATACATGTCTAAAAATGCCACTCTCAAAGGGCTTAAGGAGATTTGAAACACATCAATATTGAAGCAGCGTCGTTGTCATAGACTAGACAACGACGCTGCTTCAACATGCTGTAACTCGCTATATCTAACGTCTTCAGTACTCTGGCGACTGCCAAGCAGTAAGTTTTGATCCAACCCATTTACGATTTCCAGATACTCTTTCTGAAACTGAAAAGCGATACCTGACAATATCCACGAGCCTAAACCGAGAAAAGCTTGAGTATCTTGTGTCATATATGACTCTACGATCTCAACGCCTGTAATCGTTTTCCCTGATAGATTTCTCAACTCAAGATTTCTCTGCTGAACCCAGCGTAGTGGTTGTTCCTCTGTCGCTTTGTATCCGCACCAATAGACAGGAAGGTCTAAGTCAATAGAATCTAATGAAAGTGAGAACTCGTTTAGCTTAGTGGCACAAAACTCAAGTTGCTTTTCTTGTGTACAGATCACGACAGGCGCATCGCTAAACCATTCGTCGCTTTCTTCGTCCCACAAACTCCACAGGGATTTCACCTGAAGTCCTACCAAAGAAGTCATCGCTATCAATTCGGCTAGCTCTGAAGTTGAGTTAGTCCATTGCGGCTGGTAGTTGGAAATTCCCCACTTACACATACTGACTGCCACTTACTACTTGCCTTTCAAGAACCAGGAGACTGCTAGCAGAAGCATATAACCTCTCAACTCAGTTTTGGAGCAACCTGACGATAATAAGTAGAACGCGAACAGCCTACCTGCTCACAGATCTCGTTGATCGTCAGCTCGCCCGCTTCAGCGAGTGCGATCGCCACCTTCACCTGACTCTTATCCAACGCCTTCGGACGACCACCCAGCCGTCCACGCGCACGGGCTGCTTTCAATCCTGCCATCGTACGCTCACGAATGAGATTCCTCTCATACTCCGCCATCGCGCCGATCACAGAGAACACCATCTTTCCTGATGCGGTAGACGTATCGAAGCCGTCCTGGATGCTCAGAAAGTGTGCGCCTCTGTCTTTTAGGTACTCGACAATGCTCAGCAGATCGCTCAATGACCGCCCCAAACGGTCTAGCTTCCAAATAACCAGCGTGTCCTTCTTCCGGATACGATCCAGCGCCTCATCGAGTCCAGGTCGTTCAGCCTCAGCACCGCTCACCCCGCGATCGCTAAAAATCTTCTCACAGCCAGCCTCTTTCAAAGCGTCCATTTGAAGCTCTAAATTTTGGTCAACGGTCGAAACTCTGGCATACCCTATTTTCACAGTCCCAAAACTCGTAAAGGCCATCAACTTTTGAAACTTTGATTATGCCACAACTTTTGGCACGTAAAAACAGCCCTAAAAGCCGCTTTTTTGCCATTCTGCCAGCATGTACCAAAAACGGTGGTTTAAAGTGCAAACTATTCATAATCTAGAGCGGGTAATCGATTACAGTCATTGACAGAAGAACATCTTAATTCAACCCAGAACTGCTCCTTTGTTGGGCGTTCAACTGTTCCTGATAGTTGTTGAAGTCGTTCGGCTGCCGTAGTAGCGATGACTGCTCTATTTCTGCATGATCGCAATCTTGAACCTGTTGTCGCTGTATGAATACATCTGTGCAATGGCTATCGCTTAATATGCCGTAACAGTTATTCTCATCTTTTCAAGGGTGGCAATTGCCGATATTATGAAGAGTAATTAATAATTGTTTTCCGCTGTCCCTTGCGCTCAAGCCAAGGCATGATTCTATGACGCCTTCTTTGACTAATTTCATGCTGAGCCTGCTAGCAGGTTTGCTCATCATCGTTGTGCCCGCTACTATTGCTCTCATCTTCATCAGCCAGCGCGACCAAATCAATCGTGGCTAATTGAGCGCGGATAATCATTAGAGCCATATCGGCTAGAGCTATTCGGCCTAGTTGCTTTGGACCTATCGCTTGAAAGCGTTAAATCGGGGAGACAAACAGTTGTCTCCCCGATTTTTTTGGTTATTTCTACAGATGTGTTTTCCGTAGAATAGCGTTGGCAAAAGTACCTACTGCGGTCGGTCAAGGTTAGAATAGGGGTTTAAAGGGGGCTTCTCGTGCTATTTATGAGGGGCACCCTGTGCGTAAAAGCCTTAGAACATATGGCCCCAGCTATGTGGTCAAAGCTATAAGAGGATTCGGCTGTGAACTTTGGGACACCTGTTCCGTTATTAATTGGAATTATTCTGATTCTCGGTGCGTTGGCACTGTTTTTCTTGGATAAGGTTAAGCCCGGTTATGCGCGGGATTCTGACAAGGTCTATGCGGTATTGCTGCTGATTTCGGGCCTGTTTTTGCTGGCTCATTTGGATATGGAGCTGTTGGCTTCTTTCCAGCAGCTGCTGATGGGCGGTATGCTCACCACTCTGCTGATTGAAAGCATTCGTACCCGTGAGCCGCTCCTACGCAACGACCCGGCGATGAATCGGCGTCCGCCTGCGGGCCCTCGCTACGACGATCGGCCTCCCGTGCGCCGAGGCTACCGCGCCGAGCTAGACAATCGCCAGGACATGCGACCTGAATTTCGCGAGCGCCCCTCACAGCCCCGAATGAATCCGGCCCAGCAGCCCTACCGTCAGGACGCTTACCGCAACGAGCAGGTCCGGCCTCCTTACGAAGAATTCCGAGGCCCTGCCGGTCGTTTGCAGCCAAGTGCGCCTATGAATGGCGGACCCAATGGCAGAAATAGCGGGCCCAATGGTGGAATGAACGGCGGCAGAAATGCAGGTGGTCCTCCGGACAATCGCTATTCGGATAATGACCGCTACGGTGAGCGTCCGCCCGCGCCTCGCCAAGACCCATATCGTGGCCCTGCTGGTGCCCCGCCCATTCAAGAAGCCCGCGTTCAGCCCGCTGAGCAGTTTTCGGATGACCGTGGAGCCAATGATTTTGCCGGTGGTGGGCCCTCCGCTCAGCGGTATCCAGATGCGCCTAATGCAGGGCCTCGTGATGGCGGTCGTCCCGCACGTCAAAACTATCCTGAAGGTGGGGCTGATAGCAGACCCAGCGGTGGAGAGTCTTCGGCGCGTGCGCTGAATATTCGACCCCGTAGTGAAGCTCCAAATGTCGACGACGAATACCGGCCTAATAGTCGGCCCGAAGGTGCGCCGTCCTAGCAGGAGAGAATACGTTTAACGATCAAAGACCCAGCTATGCTTTTGCGTAGGCTGGGTCTTTTGTTTATCGTTAGCTACATCGGAGAGTAGTGCTATCAAGCATGGTGCTATCGAGAATATTGTTTCACTGCTTCTGGCGTGGCGATTTCTGGCGATAGCTTCGGATCATTAACCGGTTCGCCAGGGGTTGTCTGCAGTGGCAACACACCCGCCCACACGTTTAGGGCGTAGTCTGCTTCAGCGTCGATGGGCGGACCTGTGCGGATTTTGGCGGAGGCTTCGGTGATGGGGAGGCTGAGCACAACCGTTGCTGCCAGCTCTTCTGGGTTGGGCGATCGCACCTCATCCCACCGCCCTTTCATCACATGCTCGGTAAATGCCTTGAGCGCCACCATTTTTTCACCTGGATCGCTCACTATCTGCGCCTGGCCAAACAGCACCACTGAGCGATAGTTCATGGAATGATGGTAGGCCGAACGCGCTAGCACTAGTCCATCGAGCAGCGTCACTGTGAAGCACACATCGATGCCTGTGCTCAAAGCCTTCATCATGCGGCTTGCGCCTGCGCCGTGGATGTAAACGCGCTCCCCCATTCGCCCGTAGGCAGTCGGAATCACAAAAGGCTGACCATCCACTACGAACCCTACCTGGCAAACTAAGCCCTCGTCCAAAATCTGAGCGATGGTTTCAAAGCCGTAGTTGCCTCGCTTGGGCGCACGCCTTACCCGAGTTTTGTCTGTTTTTTTATTTACTGGTTGGGATGCTTGCATAGCCGTTGTTTCAAAAAAGAGCGGATACCTGCTAAGTTAAGCTGAAAATTGGTATCCTCCAATATCCAATTTTAAGAAATATAAGCAGTCCACTTTTGACGAATTGAGTAAGGCTGATGGATACACTCTTTACGCTAGATCTTCGGCCTGATAGTGACGTGCCGCTGCATCGGCAGGTTTATGAGCAAATTCGGACGGCGGTGCTGACGGGTAGAGTGCGATCTCATCAAAAGCTACCTGCCAGTCGTCAGCTCGCCCAGTCTCTCGGCATTTCACGCACCACCGTCATCCAAAGCTACGATCAGCTCATTAGCGAAGGCTATTTAGAAACCAGGCGCGGCGCAGGCACGTTTGTCTCAGCCGAAATTCCTGACAGCCTGCTAACCACTTCCATCGTCAAAACATCACAGCATCTTCTCTCTAGCGCGCCTTCAACCCCTGACTCCTTCTTCCTTTCCACCTACGGTCAGCGCCT
The DNA here is from genome assembly GCA_050042985.1 of Phormidesmis sp. Classification (GTDB taxonomy): domain Bacteria; phylum Cyanobacteriota; class Cyanobacteriia; order Phormidesmidales; family Phormidesmidaceae; genus Phormidesmis. Next base: position 6,046 of record JBHJIY010000203.1, read on the forward strand.
TTTCACAACAGCGACTCCCTCAGAACGTACTCAAGACAGGCTCAGCTTTCGCTACTGGCGACCCGATTTATCGCTGTTCCCCATTAAGCAATGGCAGCGTTTGGTCAATCGATGCAGCTTAGCTGATACCTCGTGGATGACCTATAGCGCTGAACCGATGGGGTACGAACCGCTAAGAGCAGCGATCTCAACCTACATTTCTCAAGCGAGAGCCGTGACCTGTGAGCCGTCGCAGATTCTGATTACGCAGGGAACGCAGCAGGCGCTCGGGCTAGTGGCACAGGTGCTGCTGAACGAGGGAGATGCGATCGCACTCGAAGACCCTGGCTACCTCAGCGCTCGCAAAGTTTTTAGCAGTCATGGTGCAGTGCCTATGCCTATTCCAGTCGATGGCGAAGGGCTGAGCGTAGAGGCGCTGGAAAAACTGAGCGCAGATCAGCTCACGCCAAAACTCGCTTACGTCACGCCTTCGCATCAGTTTCCCACTGGCGTACTCATGTCGCTATCTCGGCGGCTGGCGTTACTGGAGTGGGCTCAGCGAACGGGCGGGTTGATTGTTGAAGATGACTACGACAGCGAATACCGCTATGGTGGCCGCCCTATTCCTGCTTTGCAGGGGCTCGATACGCACGGGCGAGTGCTGTATGTTGGCACCTTCTCTAAGGTGATGTTTCCGGCGCTGCGGCTGGGGTACATGGTGCTACCGCCAGCCCTAGTGCCGGTGTTTCGGCGGGCTAAGTGGGTGTGCGATCGCCAGTGTTCTATGCTGCATCAGTCAGCCCTGACCACGTTTATTAATGAGGGACACTTGGTCAAGCATATTCGGCGAATGCGCACTGTGTATGCTGAGCGCCGAGCTTGCTTAGTTGCGTCCCTACAAACGCTGGGTGATGTCGAAGTATTGGGCGATCCAGCAGGTTTGCATGTGATGGTGCGGTTGCCTCTCGCCCAGGCAAAGCTATCGGCACAAGCGCTGGTAGAGCAAGCCGCAAATAAAGGGGTGAGCCTGTTTGAGGTTGCGCCCTATTACGACTCTGCGATCGCTGAGAGCTCAGCTAATCCAGGATTTGTCCCTGGCTCAAAAACTGCGCAAGAAAACAGAGAGCGGGGATTTATCTTTGGGTTTGGCGGGCTTAGTAACGCAGAAATAGAAGACGCGATCGCCCGCATCAAACCGCTGTTTGAGCGCTAGTGTTTTTTGCGAGGGCTTTTTTACGATGGCTGTAGCAACAAAGCTAAGCAACATTCTGCTTCAACCGGACGCCCGCAGCTAAGCCTGTCATCGGTGCATCGAAGAAATTACCCTGGCCATAGGTGCACTGCATGTGCCGTAATTGCGCGCACTGATTATCGTACTCAATTCCTTCTGCGACTACTTCGAGCCCAAGCCCCTGTGCCAACGACAAAATTGAGCGCACGATGATCTGCGTAGGAGACTGACTTTGCTGAGGCTCTGGCGTTTGGTTTGTCTGCAAGTCGTTCGTCTGCAAGTCGTTCGTCTGCGATTCGTTGTTCGCTACGATTGGGCTAGGCGAACCCATGGTGCTGATAAACGATTTGTCGATTTTTAGAACGTCTACCGGGAACTGGTGCAGATATTCTAGAGAGCTGTAGCCAGTCCCAAAGTCGTCTAGGCTCAGGCGTAGGCCCATTTCCTTTAGCTGGCGTAAGGTATCAATCGCTTGAATGGGCTCAGCGATCATCACGCTTTCGGTGACTTCTAGATTGAGCTGGGAGGGAGAAACTGCGTAGCGAGAAAGCAGCGATCGCACAAAGGCCGCTACATCGGGCCGACTGAGCTGCACGCCAGATAAGTTAACGCTCAGCGAAGGATACAGCTGCTCGGCGCGCCATTTCACCAGCTGCTGGCAGGCCGCTTCTAGCACCCATCGGTCAATCTCTACAATGAGACCCATCTCCTCAGCCAGCGGCAAAAAGCGATCTGGGCTCAGAAGACCTAAGCTGGGATGCTGCCACCGTACCAGTGCTTCAAACCCGACCGTTTGCTGTGTTTTTAGGCTCACAATCGGCTGATAGCGAATGCGCAGTTCTTGTCTTTCAATCGCCTGTGCCAGATCCCGTCGCATTTGGGCCTGGTGCGATCGCCGCGCTTCCATCTCCGGTACAAAAAACGCATAGCGATGCGACGCGGCGTTGCCAGGATGCGTGGGTGCTTTCTGGGCATGACTTAGGGCCACTCTCGACTGAGACAGTAACCGACCAAAGCTGCGCTGTTCGCTCAGCACAGACCGCTCATTCATGCTGGGCTTGGTCGACTCTCTTGCCAGGTTTGGCATCCATCGCTTGGCAATTGCAATGCCCATGCTGGCCTCCATCCAAACCGTATGAGACTGCACGTAAAAGGGCTGGTGAAGCACACTCAGTATTCGACTGGCTAGCGTCTTGGCCCGCCCACCGAAGGCATCTGCGCCGCCAGTGTTTGGTGCATCGTAGTAAGGGCTCAGCAGTAGCGAAAACTGGTCGTTGCCTACTCTGGCCAGCGTATCTTGCGGCCCGATGCAGGTTTGCAGTCGGCGGGCGATTTGCTGCAATAGCTCGTCACCCACAGCATGGCCGAACTCCTCGTTGACCGCCCTAAACTGATGAATATTGATAGAAAGCAGCGCAACATCGGCATCGGGAAATGTCAGTAGCAGCTGCTTCCCGGTTTGAAACAAGGTTTCTCGATTACTGAGCGACGTCAACGCATCCACTGCCAGCAGCCGCTTTATCCGCTGATCGCGTCGCCGAATCAAAGACCTCAGTCGACAAATTCTCAGCCAAAAAAAGGTCAGCAGCACGCTACAAGAACCCACCATCAGCGTCATCCCCATAGCTGGAGATCCTGCTGCGAGCAGGTTTATCGGCAGTGGGTCAACCCTATACAGGTGAATCGATTGTTGTTCTTTTTGCAATACCTGCGCAGGCAATAGCTGCCTAGTGCAGGGATGCGTTGGCAAGCAGTGGGTAGACGATTCAGGCTCACGAAGATGAACAGGCAGAGAGTAGATGGCAGGCAGATGCGCGGATAATGACATAAATATGCTTGATGAAGCAAACAGTCAAAGCGCCAGCAAGATCGTGCGGTAAGCTCCTCGCTTTTTGCATTTGCTCTTATTCGTAGAAAGCCTAGCCTAATGGGGGGCAAAAGCTTTTACGCCCAAGACCTAACAGTCAAGCGGTTTTTGCGAATCGAAGTGCTTGCTGTGCGCTATTGAGAATGACTGAATCTAAGGATGGATGACGGCTGGATGACGAAATTCAGCCCAAAAGCGATAGTTGAAGGCCACAGCTAGCAAAAGTCAGCAGCGGCTTAGTAACGGCTCAGTAACGGTTCAGTAACGGCAAAATCGCTTTTTTCATGGAAGCTCCTACGTATTATTACGCAAAATATACCGGTAAAAAATGTCATTGGTATGAAGTTGTTATAAAGGCGTAAGGTTCACAGCCGACCGCAGTCGCGCTATCTACAGATATCGAAGAAGTATCGCAGCGGTGTCGGCGTAATGCTGAAGCGATATTTCGTGCGATATCCTGTACAGAAGGCTGGCTGCCCTTTGCTTTGCCGACTCTCACTTTTCATCTTTTGATGCCTTCGCTCAATATGCAAATTTACTTGGATTACAGTGCTACGACGCCCCCTCGCCAAGAGGTGCTAAGCGCCATGCAAGTGACCATGCAGCAGCATTGGGGGAATCCATCTAGCTTGCACCACTGGGGAAATCGAGCGGCGACTGCTTTGGAGCGATCGCGCCAGCAAGTCGCCGCTCTCATCAACGCCCCTTATCCTGAGTCCATTGTCTTTACCGCAGGCGGCACCGAAGCCAATAACCTCGCTGTCTTTGGGGTTACCCAGCATCTGCTTCAGCAGCACAGTGCCCCGCAGCACATCATTGTTTCTAGCGTTGAGCACTCGGCTGTTGCCAATCCTGTCCGTGAGCTGGCCGCACGCGGCTGGCAGGTGACCTGGCTACCGGTGAATCGCCAAGGCACCGTTAGCCCTGCCGACTTGCAATCTGCCATTCAGCCCAATACTGCCTTAGTCTCTATTATCTACGGCCAAAGCGAGGTCGGCACCTTGCAGCCGATTGCCGAACTGGGTGCGATCGCTCGCTCACACGGCATCCTTTTCCATACAGATGCAGTACAGGTCGCAGGCCGCCTCCCTATCGACGTGCAGCAGCTTCCCGTCGACTTGCTCTCCCTATCGAGCCATAAAATCTACGGTCCTCAGGGTGCAGGCGCACTCTACATTCGCCAGTCCTCAGGCGTATCTACCTCACCGGTGCTAAAGCCAATTCTAGAAGGGGGTGGCCAAGAGCACGGCCTGCGCTCTGGCACGCAAGCACTGCCAAACATCGTTGGCTTTGGTGTCGCGGCCGAACTCGCTGCTGCTGAAATGCCGACCGAGACGCTCCGCCTGATTCATTTGCGCGATCGCTTCTTTAATCTCCTCTCCGATACCCACTCGCTCACCCCCACGGGCGATCCCCGCCATCGCCTGCCGCACCATGTCAGCTTTTGCCTCCCTCGCACCCGCACCACTGGCAAGCACCTCGTCCGCCAAATGAATCTTGCTGGGATCGGCATCAGCGCCGGGTCTGCTTGCCATAGCGGTCAACTCACTCCTAGCCCTATCCTCACTGCTATGGGTTTTGACGAAAGTACGGCTAAGAGCGGCATCCGCCTCACGCTCGGTCGGCAAACCAGTGAAGCCGACGTAGAGTGGAGCGCTATGGTGTTGAAGCAAGTGCTTGAGAGAGTGCTGGTAGCGGTGGCAGTCTAAAATCGTACAAACCTCCTCTTCTCCCTCCTTCCCTTCCCCCTATAATTTACCCAACCATGCCCAACCCCACAACTCTACCCGAAGCAACCGCGCAGGACAAAGCAGCCACCGAAGCTGCCCTTGCCGCAGGTATAGTCCGCCTTCAGGTAGAAATGGCGATTCCTGAGCTCAAGCATCAGCCCATCGCCGAGCAGTTTCTATCGCTGTTTGAAGGTAAACAGTTCAAGGTGTTTTTTCCCGATGCGGGGGCGGCTGCGTTAGCACGCCGAGACTGGAATAACCCAGACTTCACGATCAAGGGGCTAGGAGAGCTAAGTGATCCTGTCGATGACGACGACGACATCTACATGGTGGTCAATCCTTCCTCAGTGGAGGTTGCAATGGTGGAATCGCTCTGTAATGCCGCGCTCGATCGCCCGGTAATGTTGCTTAATCCCAAACTGGAAGATGTTGCGGTTGTGGGGATTGGCTATGCGGCTCGTCAGCTGCGCGATCGCTTCCTTAGCCAGATAGAAACCTGCTATTACATTCGAGCGATTGACGGTGGCGCGCTCTATCGCAGCTATCCTGGGCCCTGGCAGATATGGCGAGAGACGGCTCCTGAGGAATACGAGCTGCTGCAAGATCTATCCTCGCGTCCGTCAGGAGAGGAAATCGACCGAATTTTGTACAGTGAAGCAGACGCTGAGGAGGGCGCTGCCGAGGTGGGCAACCCCGCTAGTAAGCCTCGCAAGAAAGGTCTCTTTGCTGAGCTACAGCAGTTTTTGAAGGCGCTCAGCCAGTAGATGTTCAGCCAGTAGAGTCTCGTCCAGTAGAGCTCGTAACCCTGCAAACCTGACAATTACCTATGTTTTCTTTCACTATTTTGTATTGGTTTTTGGTCTTGGTGATGGGTGTGGGCGTCATTGGTGCGTTTGTGCCTGCGCTGCCGGGTGTTGGCCTGATTGTGGCTGCGATCGCCGTTTGGACATTTGCCAGTCCGGTGACCACTAGCTTTGTTCCGCTGATTGTCGGTGTTGTTGCGCTGGTGCTGAGCCTAGGGGTCGGTTACCTAGCGACCTATCTGGGTGCCAAAAAAGTAGGTGCCAGCAAATGGGGACAAGTGGGGTCTGTGGTTGGGCTCGTGGTTGGATTTTTGGGACTGTTACCTGCGTTGCCGGTTGGGGGGCCGCTGTTAGGCATTTTGTTCGGTACGATGCTTGGCGCATTCGTGGGCGAGTTCCTGTACAGAAAAGAGCTGTCTGCTGGCGAGCGCTTTCGGTTTTCGAGTAAGGTCAGCCTTGCTGTCGTGGTCAGTTCACTGGTTGGAACGCTGCTAGAAGGGCTGTTGGCACTGACGGCAGTCATCGTATTTTTGATCACAACTTGGTCTCAGTCCGGGCTATCGGTTTAGCGCATCGCCTGTTTCCGCAAGACATCCCTCCATAAGACAGGCCTTCACAAGACATGCCTTCATAAGACAGGCCTTTGAGGTATCACCCGAAAGTGCTATTTGATACCTAAGGCAAAATAATCTTTCTATTGACTACATGCCGTTTGCGTATATTCCGAAATCACCTAGCTTCATACTTGAAAAGTGCTGCTGTTAAAAGGATTTCGGCGGTAAAAAAACTTTCTCTTTACTTTATCTTTTTGAAAATAGGTTTGTTTTGAAACATTTTCGGTGCAGATTACGCCTTAAATTGTATGAGAAGTCGCGTAAATTTACTGAAGACCTCGTAGCCTCACGGATCAGCACTGACACATCACTTTAGTCAATGATGAATTGCACCCAAATCGACACCGCGCAACACACGGCAATTTTAGGCATGGGTGTTTCTATTTGGAATCAGTGGCGAGCGAGTGAGCCGCTGACCGTTCCCAACCTGCAAAATGCAAATCTCAGCGGTTTTTCCCTGGAGAATGCCAATTTGGCCAAAGCCAATTTGCGAGGGGCCTGTCTCGATAGTGCCTACCTGTACGACGCAGACTTTCAAGAAGCTGACTTACGGGGAGCTAGTCTCAATCGCGCGGTGCTCATTGGCGCAAACTTTTGCAAGGCTAACTTGGCCGATGCCACTCTAGAGCACGCGTACCTGGCCCAGAGCGACCTGAGCCATGCAAATCTCACAGGTGCTCGGCTCCAATCTGCCGACCTGCAATCGGCACTGATGACCAAGACGATACTGGCTAATGCCCGCCTCGCCAATGCCGAAATGACAGAAAGCTTTGGCCTGACTTCCCTGCAGATTCAAAGCGCAACAGACGGCCATTTGGCCTTTTTGCAAGATGCGCTCAAATGCTGGCCGCCATCGACGACTGTCGCCAATCGCAAAGGCGAGGTCGCAAAGGCGTCACCGCAGAAAACCGCTCAGCCCAAGGTACTTTCTTTCGGCCGCCGTACCCGTGTTTCTGGTCAGACGCTCGCAGGAACACCGGTGTAGCGAATGTTGGCTTTTCTGAGTCTATCAACGGCTTCACCCAGGCGATCGCACTCTGAAATTAGGCTAATGCGCACATAGCCTTCGCCCCCTTCGCCAAAGGCGGTCCCAGGCGTAACCACAATCCCCGTTTTTTGCAGCATCAAGAAAGCAAAGTCAGCAGCACCGATACCTTGCGGGCAAGGAACCCACAGATACATCGTGGCTTCGGGTTTTACTACATCCCATCCCAAAGTCGCCAGTTCTTTGACTAGGAAGTCTCTGCGGGTCAGGTAGCGCTGCTGCACGGCTTCTAGATATTCGTCGGGTAGGTTTAGCGCTGTTTCTGCGGCGGTTTGCAGCGCCGAGAAAATGCCGTAGTCGAGGTTGGTTTTGAGTGTGCGCAGGCCCTGAATCACATGGCGATTGCCGACGACAAAGCCAACGCGCCAGCCTGCCATGTTGTAGGTTTTCGAGAGGGTGTGAAACTCTACGCTGAGTTCTTTTGCGCCTGGAATTTCGAGTAGGCTGGTGGGCTGGTAGCCCTCGAAGGCCAGCTCGGCATAGCATAGGTCATGAATCAGCAGGATTTGATGCCGCTGAGCGAAGGCCACCATCTCTTCAAAGAAGGCGCGGGGTGCGGTGGCTCCAGTTGGGTTGTTGGGATAGTTGAAGTAGAGGACTTTGGCGCGCTGAGCAAGCTCTTCTGAAATGTCGTTGAAGTCGAGCACCCAGTCGTTTTCGGCGCGTAGGGGGATGGTGTGAATGTCTGCGCCTGCGATCGCGGGTCCGCGAAAGTGCGCTGGGTAAGACGGCGTTGGCACAATCACCACATCGCCCGGATTAATGTAAGCCATAGCCAGATGACCCAACCCTTCCTTTGAGCCCATAAGCGGTAGGGCTTCGCCATCTGGGTCGAGGGTGACGCCGTAGCGTCGGTGATACCAGTCGGTGATGGTATTGCGAAAGCTGGCGGTACCTTCAAATGGGGGGTAGCCGTGGTTTTGTTCGTCTTTGATGGCGGCGATCGCCGCATCTACCACAGGCGATGGTGTTGGCCCACCGGGATTGCCCATTCCCAGGTCGATGAGGTCTACCCCTTGCGCCCGCGCGTTGGCCTTGAGCTCATCGAGCCGAGCGAACACGTACGGCGGCAGCGAACTCAGTCGTTCAGCGGGTCTCAACCAATCTAACGTCATAGGGCAACGCTCACTTGCAAGGGCTCAGTATGTTGTCAGTATGCTTTTTGGGGCTATCCCAAAGATAGTTTATTACAATACCGTTTTACCTCTATTGTTGCCCATAGAAAGGTAAGAATACTGCGCTCGCGCAGCTTGTGAGGGAACCATGGCATGGCCGCAGATCAAACGATAGGGGATTTGCCCGATAGAGTCGTTGCTGGCAACGAAAAGCCCGTATATAGGGGCGGCGAGTATATTTTTGTTGTGCTTTATCGGGCGCTACGCGTGGAAGACAATGCGGTGATTGAGAGTGCGATCGCTCACGCAGCTGTGCTCGATCTCCCTATCTTGGTCTATAGCGAACTAGACGAAGCTGCACCCTACGCTTCTGACAGGCTTTACTACTTTGCCCTGGGCGCATTTAGAGAACTTGTGATCGCTCTCCGTCAGCAAAACATCTCGTGCGTGCAAACGCTAAAGCGAGCAGCAGAAGAAGAAGAAGACCTTTTTCCCGCTCTGATAGAAAAATCTGCGGCCATTTATACAGACGAAGAACCTACTCATTGGGACAAAGCCAGGCTGAAAAGACTGCTCGACTTTGCCCATCAAACCGTCTTTTTGGTCGATGCTTCTCGCCTGGTTCCACTGAGAGTACTGCCCGAAAAGCTCAGAACCACCCCAGCTTTCCGCAAAGCTCACGGTGAGCTAAGAGAACGCTATGCCGCACTGCGCAAAGAAGCTTCTGAGAGCCTTACCTATGAGCTCATCACCCAAAGTACAGAAATCTCTCTTCCTACAGATCACAACTTCGCTGACTATAGCGACGATGAACTGATCACTCTACTCGCCGACTGCAACATCAACCACGAATTCTCTATCTCCGCCGAACATCCACCAACCACAACAGAACTCACCGCCAGGATCAAAACCCTACAAGAGAACATTTTGGCCAAATACAAATGGATTAGGAACAACCCTGCTTTAGAGTATTCCACCTCACAGCTCTCTCCCTACTTGCACTTTGGCATGGTGAGCCCCCACCAGCTCCTAGCTAAAATTAACGAAGCCGACGTCCCCAAAACTTACACCTGGAAGTTTCGAGATGAATTCCTCACCTGGAGAGAGTGGTCTCACTATCAGGTCTTCTACAACTCAGAGATTCATCAGTTCACTGGCCTGCCAAAAAGCGCCCAAAAAACGCTCCTAGCCCACGCTACAGACGAGCTCCCGGAACTCACCAGTCGAGAAGACATCATCAGCGGCAATACGCCAGACGCCACTTGGAACGCCGCCCAAAAAGAATGGCTGAACACAGGTTGGCTGCACAACAACCTGCGGATGTACTGGGCCAAGCAAATTTTGCGATTTACGCCCACGCCAGAGTCCGCTTGGGAGCTTGCCTGCTACATCAACGACTATATTTCTTTAGATGGCAGAGACCCGGCGACCTATGCGTCTTTGCAGTGGGCTTTTGGCAATGCCAAGCCGGGATACGGCGAAAAAGAGATTTACGGCTGGGTTGCACCCAAGTCAGACCGGGCGATTTTAAAGCGGAAAGGCATGAAAGATTGGATAGCGGCAAGGAATGAGCCTGAAGAATAGCAAAATGCATTGACCGCATTTGATATATCCTTTTGCCGCATTCTCATGGCATCTCCCGTGACTTTCGCTACTCTTTTGCGTGAAAACACTTTGTTACGCTGCGCTTACTAAATATACAAATAAACGCTATATGACCCTCGCCTCAACTGATATTGTCTCGTCCGATACTGCATCAAGCGATTCGAGCGCGCCAACCGAACTCACCTACTTTCGGACCCTGCTGTATGCCGCGATAGTTGGTACAGCGGGCGGTGTTGTGGCTACGCTTTATTACTTTGTTTTAGAACAGCTGTTGGAGTTAGTTTGGGAGACAGGTAGAGAGTCGATTGTTGCTTTCTTTCCTGCTTGGTTGCCCCACTGGCACTACACCTGGATAGTTGCAACAGTAGGCGGATTTGGCGTGGGCCTTTGTTTATATTTTCTGGGTCTGCCGGGAGAAATGGCCGTTGTTATTGACCGCGTTCACGATGCTGGCAGGCTAGAGCCAGAGCAGACACCGGGCATGATCGCGACTTCGCTGGTTTCTATTACAGCGGGCGGTAGCTTAGGGCCAGAAGCACCGCTCGTGCAAATCAATGGCAGTGTGGGCAGCTGGATTTCTGAAAAGCTGAAGCTCACGGTTGAGAGCACCCGCATTATGACCTTTTGTGGGATGTGTGCGGCGCTAGCGGCATTTGTTGGCGACCCAATTGGCGGGCCACTCTTTGCGCTAGAGATTCCTCACCGCCGGGGGCTGGAGTATTACGAGGCCATTATTCCGGCGATGGTGGCGGGCATCTGTAGCTTTAGCATTTTCCGCCTCGGCACGGGGCTCAGTGTTGGCGGTATTTATAACTTCAACCGGTTTGGTGAGTTGCCAACTTTATCTTGGGTCCACCTATTGGAAGGTGCTGGCTTAGGACTGCTAGGGGCGGGCGCGGGCGTTTTATTCATTGGTATTTTTCGTGCCATGAAGTGGATGATTCAAAAGATTGAGCATCGTCATATTTTGCTGGCTGTGATTGGCGGCCTGGGCATCGGCTGGATTTCGGTGCTTTATCCGGCAACGCTTTTCTTTAGCGAGCAACAGATTGAAACTCGCCTGCTGGCTCAATCTGCGTCTTACGGTATGGTTATGCTGTTGGGTATTTGCCTAGCGAAAATGGTGGCGATTTGTTGCACTATTCACGGCGGCTTCAGGGGTGGCTTTATTTTTCCATTGTTCTTTACGGGCGCAAGCTTAGGTTTAGCTGTGAGCATGGGCATTCCTAGCGTTCACCCTACAATTGCGGTGCTGTGCTGCATGGCTGCAATCAATGTGGCTATTACCAAAACGCCTGTGAGTACGACGATTATTTTGACGGTGCTGTCGGATACGGCCATTTTGCCAATTATTGCGATCGCATCTTTCACCAGCTTTCTCCTCACCAGCAACATCGGCCTACTCAAAACTCAAAGGGGCCGAAAAATCGAAAATATCTCGGGTCTTTCACCCAGACCAACAGAAAGCGAATCCGACTTACAGACAGCTACAGCTTGAGGCCAGTTATGTTGTCTTAGCTGCTCACGATGGAAGCGTCGAGTACAGCCGTAAGAAAGGGAACGGTACAATACAACTATCGGCTACCGAGCTTCGTTATGATTGCAATCCCTGCCGGGTTTACCCCTCAAGAATACCTGTCGCTGGAGCGTCAACACACAGTGCGCCACGAGTATAGGCGTGGGCTTGTCTATGCTATGGCAGGGGGCAGCGATGATCATAGTAGCTTGGCTGTTAATCTCGTGACTGAAATTAACGTGCACCTGAGGGGATCGGGGTGCAGAGTTCTCTCAAGCGATGTAAAAGTCAACTATGCCGAAGATTTTTATTATTATCCTGATGTCTTTGTTACTTGTGAACCTAGAGATGACAGTGATCGCTACATAAAGCGTTACCCCAAGATGATTTGTGAGGTTCTCTCTACCTCAACTCAGAAATTTGACAGGACGGAAAAATTCAATGACTACAAACTGATAGACACGCTTGAGGAATATGTTCTCGTCTCTCAAGATCAGATGCGAGTAGAGTGTTTTCGTTTGCAGCCCGATAAGTCATGGCAATTGATTGCTTTTGAACGCGGAGAGATAGCTACGTTCAAAAGCATAGGTTTAGAAGTCTGCGTAGAAGAACTCTACCGAGGCACCAGCGTCAAGTAGCTTGCCTCGATAGAGTTAATTGCAGTCAATTGCTCTAGGCTTTTATTGCTCTAGGCCTTTATTGCTCTAGGCCTTTACTACGCTTCTAGGCCTCCACAGATCGGTCTGGTCCAAAATAGGCTGGGGTAAAGCTACCGTGCAGACCATACGGAATATGGTGCTTGAGCTTGAGTGTTGCTACCGGGCCAGGGGTAATGTCTTGCGCATTGAAAATGGCTAGCTCGGTGCGATCTCCCGCCGCATTATAAATCCACAGCAGTACCCAGCCATCATCCTCAGCTGTTGCTTTATTTTTTGCCTCGGGCCTTGCCACAAACAGTGGCTCACCGCCAAACCCACGGGGCGCGGCACTCCAAAACTGCTCTTCTCCAGTTTTCATATCGCGCTTAATCAAAGCCTGCAAAGGCGCATTCTTCACCTTCCCATGAGTAGCCCCCATAAATAGATAGCGATAGTCGCGGCCTACATTCTCAGGATTCAAAGTAGGAAACTCACAGGGTCTCTCGATTAGTTTCTCAACGTCAACTTTTTCTGTTGTTAAGTCAACGGTAAATCGCCACAGCTGGCTCGCAGGCACATGGTCAAAATCCACTGTGCTGTAGTCTTCTGCATCGTCTAGCGTAGGAAAACTGTCGTAGCAAACAGAATCGAGAATGAGCTGACCATCTTGCTCAAACGCATTGGCATGGTGGAAAACAAAGCAAGGATCGGTATCGAAGAACTGGACCTCGCCTTCGCCGTTACGCGGAATCAACACAATCTTGGTGGGATTCTTTGGGTTGAACTGAATGCATTCAGCTGCGCCTTTGAATCCCATGACGAACGGTAGTGGGTTAAAGCTCACTGGATTTTGCACAAAGATGCAGTAGTTTGGCGTGATGGCAAAGTCGTGTAGAAAGGCAAAGCCTGGCACGCTGTGCTTGTGCTGATGGGCGATCGCACCGTCTGGTGTAAATTCGTACAGACTAATGGTGCTAGAAAGGCCTGCTTTTACCCCAAAGTTCACCATGCGAGGCGTGCCCTTACAGTCTGGGTCAAACTTGGGATGTGCGGCAAAGGCATCGCCTTTTTTCAGCAGGCCGTCTAAGTAATCGAGACCCATTGTCTCTAGTGTGTCGGGATTGAGTCGGTGGGGCTCTGCGGCTTCCCACAGTGCGAGAAGCTTCCCGCCCCAGTACACCACGTGAGTGTTTGCAATGTTCTTTAGCTTAATATTGAAGGCATTAGCCATCCACCCGCCTGGCTTTTGTGTGCCAAAAACGCCTCGATATTCGCACTTACCGCTTTCTTTCTCAGAGACGTAGCCTTCTGTGCGCACAATCTTGTTGCGATAAAACGCTTTGCCGTCTTTGAAGGCAATTGAATTGATCATGCCGTCGCCATCAAAGGGATGCTTGAGCCGGTAGCCATTCACATCGGTGAGGCCAGGGCCATTGCGGAAGACGGTGCCGGTTAGCTCAGTAGGAATCTCACCTTCAATGTCTTCTATCCAGTAGGCGAACTCTTCTGGCTGTGAGCGATATCCGCTGGTCCAGTCTTCGCGAGTGTAGGTGATTTCAGTTGTTTTTGGTGAGAGCGTTTGCATGGGTGTGGAATGTATGAGAGTAGAACTTTTTGGGTGTATGGGAGAATAGAAAGCTAGACAGGTTACAGCGTCACATCTAGGCGAACAGCTGCGTCGTCGGTAACTTCTGGGACAGATAGAACAACTTTAGGCACCGTGTCGGTAGCTTCTGTATCGCCCGGCTGCACAGCGGAAGCTGCTGGTAGCATACCCAGTAGCGGTAGTGGTAACAGCGTTGTTAAGTTGGTCACCAGAACCAAGAGCCACAGATTGGTGAAATCTGTTTCGGTGACGCCCAGTTGATGCGTTAGCAGTGCGCCCAGCTCGTGAGAAAGCAGTCCCGACAGATTCACAACAGACATTAGCAGCGCAAACAAGGTGGCTTCTACACCGGGCGGGCATAGCCGAGCAGAAAGCACCAGTACCGGCATAAAGGCAATCTGCCCTGCTACGGTGAGTACTAAGCTATCGCCCAGGCTAAACCACTGGTCGTCGATGCCAAGCGACCGATTCGCATGGGTTACTAACAGTAAGGTTGTCATGCCCAGTAGCGCAGAGGTAACCGTGGCCCAGCCGAAGATTTTACGAAAGGAGATTTCTTTGAGGAATCGCTGAAAGATCCAGATGCCCATCAAAGAGGCCAAGCTAGTCACTAATCGAACCCGTCCCAAGAACTCGGGTGCGAATCCTAGTTCATTCGTTGAAAAGAAGAAGAAGGCAGAATCCGCAGTGGGTGTTGCCTGCCATAGAAAAAGAAATAGAGCGGGCATCCAAATTACTTTCTGGGATACCGCGCTTTTAAGGAGTTTGACTTGATCAACAACAACTTTAAGATTGGATTTTTCAGTGACAGGGTCTTCTGCAATCAGCCAAGCTACCCCGCATACGATGAGCGGAAAGGTTGCTGTAATGCCAAAGATGACCTGAGTACTGGTGCGCTCTAGCAGCAGTCCACCTAAGTACGCAGTAATCAATCCACCTACGGCGGAAGCGCCCCAGGCCAAAGACTGCAACGTACCGGCACTACCCTGTCCTTCTTCGCGGGCTCGCTCTACTACTAGCGAATCGACAATCACGTCGGAAATGGCCACTGAAAGGGATGTGAGTAGGATGGCGATGGTGGCAGATAAAGCGGTGTTGACGATGGTGGCCATGGCGAGCCAAGCGATCGCACCCAATATCCCCGAAAGGATCAAATAAGGCCGCCGCCGGTAGCGAAAAATCGGCAGCCCGTCAGATAAAAAGCCAAATACCGGCTTAATCGTCCAGGGCAGTGCGGCAATGCCCATCAGCGCCGACACTTCAGCCGGTGAAAGGGCGATGTCATCTTTCAGAAAAAAGCTCACCGCCAAGCGAGCCAAGCCCAAGATCCCTTGAACGAAGTACACGACCAAGATGGCGCTCAGCTCTAGCGTCAGCGGCTGGCCCATCAATATTCGCTTTTCTATAAAGCCCTTGATCCGTTGCGCCTTCCGCTGTTTGGCCTGCTGCTTATCGGATTGCTCGGAAGGGGACGACGCCGTCATATTAAGAAGTGTAATGTCCCTAATATAATAGCGGGGTTCACCCCTTTGTTAAGAAAAGTATCTCTATAGACTTAGGCCTGGTAGCGGCTCACGGCAACCGATCATCCAACGCCCTCAAAGTCCAGTCGGAAACTACCCAAACGTCGTGCCGTTCCAGCCCCACATCGCTCCCTTACTATCGGCAAATTCGATGTAGGTGCGATTCGGCGGTACGCCCAGCGCGGCCTGAACCTTGGCGCAAAAATCTTGACTCATGGTCTGGGTTCGGTCTGCGCCCATCGTCCCTACGCTTTTAATCTGAATGTAGCAAGTTGGATCTGTTGTCCCACCAAACGTCATTGCTGTACTCGGCTCAAAAGCCGTCATCACGTAGGACTCTGGCTTGCCCAAGTGCTTGGAAAGGCTGGCCGACAGCTGCTTGAGCAAATCTTCAACGGTGGTCTTTGCGGGGGTGTCTACAGAGGTTTGAACTTTGATCAAAGGCATGGGGCACTAAGGTAGAAAATCTATACCGACATTGTCTCAAAAAGAACAGGGACAGACCAGAAGCCCGTCCCATCAGATTCTAATCAATTTCTAGAGTGCTACTTTGTTCTAGGCTTCCTTTGCCAAGAACTTCTCCAGCTCGCTCAGCTTGTCCGCGTCAATCTTGGTCTGCATGGGGCAGAACTTGGGCCCGCACATAGAGCAGAACTCCGCAGTTTTATAAATATCTGCGGGCAGCGTTTCGTCGTGATACTCGCGGGCCCGCTCAGGGTCTAGCGATAGCTCAAACTGCTTGTTCCAGTCGAAGTTATAGCGAGCGCGGGAGAGCTCATCATCTCTGTCGCGAGCCCCTGGACGATGGCGCGCAATATCCGCTGCGTGAGCTGCAATCTTATACGCAATCAAGCCGTTACGCACATCTTCTGCATCGGGCAGACCCAGGTGCTCCTTGGGTGTGACGTAGCAGAGCATCGCAGTTCCATGCCAGCCAGCCATCGCCGCACCAATCGCAGAGGTAATGTGATCGTAGCCTGGCGCGATATCGGTTACCAAAGGCCCCAGCACATAGAAAGGCGCTTCAGAGCATTCTTCCATTTGCTTTTTCACGTTCATCTCGATTTGGTCGAGGGGGACGTGGCCAGGGCCTTCTACCATCACCTGCACATCGTGCTTCCAAGCCCTACGCGTGAGGTTGCCCAGGGTTTTGAGCTCTGCAAACTGGGCTTCGTCTGAAGCATCGTGCTGACAGCCAGGACGCAACGAATCGCCCAGGCTGAACGAAACATCGTAGCGCTTGAAGATTTCGATGATGTCGTCGTAGTGCGTGAAGAGAGGATTTTGCTTGTGGTGGTGCAGCATCCACTGCGCCATAATGCCGCCGCCGCGCGAGACGATGCCCGTCAGGCGGTTTTTCACCAGTGGCAAATGCTCAATCAAGATGCCAGCGT
This sequence comes from Phormidesmis sp., assembly GCA_050042985.1. Taxonomy (GTDB): domain Bacteria; phylum Cyanobacteriota; class Cyanobacteriia; order Phormidesmidales; family Phormidesmidaceae; genus Phormidesmis. The sequence continues at coordinate 22,712 of JBHJIY010000203.1, forward strand.
GAATGGTCATATAGTCCACGCCCTGCTGTGCATGCTTTTCGATGATGTGCAAAAAGTCTTGCGCGTCTAGGTTCTCGATGCTGCCGTGCACGCTTTCGAGTGCCTGGTAGATGGGCACGGTGCCGATGGGAATGGGAGCGCTGTTGATGATGGCGGTGCGGATTTCGTCGAGGTTGCCGCCGCCTGTGGAGAGGTCCATCAGGGTGTCAGCGCCGTACTTTACCGCGAGCTGCATTTTGGCGACTTCTTCGTTAATGTCCGAAGAGTTGGGCGAGGCACCGATGTTGGCGTTGACTTTGCACTTGCTGGCAATGCCAATGGCCATAGGCTCTAGATTTGGGTGGTTGATATTCGCGGGGATAATCATCCGGCCGCGAGCCACTTCGTCTTTGATCAGCTCTACGGGCAAGTTTTCGCGGCGGGCAACGTAGTCCATCTCTTCGGTAACGACGCCTTGGCGGGCGTAGTGCATTTGAGAAACGTTCGCCTGGCCTTTGCGCTTGGCAATCCAGTTTGTGCGTAGCGGTGTGGTGTTGGGTGTTTGTGAGGAGGTGTTGATCGAGGCCGAATGCGTCGAGATTGTCGGCGTGGACTGGTCAGGAGCCTGATTGACGGCGGCTTTTGACTGTGTTGTATCTATTTTTTGAGGCGACATAGAGATAGTGTCCTAGGGGTTGGCTGATGCAGATAAAGAACAGAAGAAAGCACTCGGTAAGTGACGGAACTAAAAGAAAGTTCGCACGGCATGAGATCGGTAGAAGAAAACTTCGCTATAGAAAAAAGATTTGCGAAATGAATCTTTAAAGAGAGTGGTTAAAAGAGAAGTCGTCAGTACAAAAGATGATTAAAAAGAGAATGTTAGAAAAGCGTTGATTTAGCTGTAAGGCTTTACTCGCTGCAAATCGCTGTAGTTAAAGGGAACAACACTTTTGTTTCTAAAGCTTTTATCGATGGTGTGCCATACCAGTGTGATGGCAGTGGAAACCACGAGCGCTGCGGCAAAGCTGTTGAGCAAGTCGCCACCGCCAGGTACTGCTACCAAAGGCGTAAAGTCTGGTTTGGGAAAGAACAACACACCGATAATGATGCCTGCGATCGCACTAAAAAATGCATTAGCCGCCGTCTGATACCGACTGTAAAAGCTAAAGATAATCGGCACCAGCAGCGCCGCGCATATGAGGTCGGCGACAAAGAACAGATAGAGAACACTGATGCCTTGGGATGCGATCGCCACCGCCGGAATCCCTACCAAAATTGTCAGCACCCGCGAAATCAATAGCACCTGGCGAGGCTGATTAGAGAGGCGCAGTAAATCTACCGTAAAGACCGCGCTAATGCCATTGAGCAGCGTATCCAAACTACTCATCACCAGTGCCACCGCCAACAGCACCACTGCTGCGGGTAGCCAGGTGGGGATGCTGAGCGTTTGCAACAGGTCAAAAAACGCCGTTGTGCCGCTTAGCTCAAACCCAGCCGCAATCAGTCCTAGCAACCCCGACAAAAACAACAGCGGCAAAATCACCAGAGAAGACCCCAAAAAAGACCGTCTCACCGTTTGGTTGTCGCGGCAGGCATACACCCGCTGCCAATTTCCCTGATTGAACAGTTCTGCCGCGATGATGGCAATAATCAGCGTTGCCCCAAATCTCAAGCTAGGAATATTACCCAGCGAGAGCATCTCAGGCAGCTTCTCGGCCACGGGCGCAAACGCCGCACCAAATCCGCCGAGTAGCACGATGGTGGCCGCAAAGCAGATCAGCAGCAGTGGCACAATCAGCACAAACTGAAGCGCATCGGTCAAGATAGTCGCTTTTAGCCCACCGGCAGTGGTGTAGAGGAAAACAGCGGTGATGACCACGGTAGCCGTGACCACTAGTGGGACGTCCGCGATGATTTGTAGGGCTTGGGCGATCGCAGTTAGTTCCGCCGCCAAATACACAAACATGTACAGCAGCATTACCGCCACTGTTAGCAAATACATGGCCTGTCCCCAAGTGTTGTTGAGGGTGTTGTTCTGGGTGGTTTCGAGCGTACCTTGCTGAGAAACTCGCTGAGAAAACCGATGGCGCACGTACTCATTGAGTGAGTGACCCCAAGGCATAATTTGCCGGAGCCGAGGCCCCACAAATACAAACACAAACACCGCCGCCGCCGAGCCCACGCAATAGCCCAAAATGGCTGCAATCCCACCGAAGTAAGGATCAGAGCCCGCCTCTGCCGGACTAAACAAAATCCATGCCCCCAGGGCAGACGCGGTCACTGTTGCCAGCGCCATCGAGCCACCAATTTGATTGCGGCTGACCGTGTACTCTTCTAAATCAAAAGCTTGCTTACCGGCTTTAGAGAGGCCTACGAGTACGAAGGTTAGGGCCGCTACCAGCATTACAATCGTACCTAGGCCCACTGAGGCACCTCAAACGTACGATGATCCGAAATTCTATTCATGCTTTCCTCCGCTGGTATTAACCAGTCTCAGGTTCAGAGGGTATATTCTCAGCCGATTAAGGCACCCCTAGCGAGTGATTGAAATACTAGCACTTCATTCAGTGTTATTCCCTAGGCGTTAATATTTCCATAGGGAAGCATTACCAGAACCGTCAAAAAGCATGAAAAATCGCCGAAATCGTAGGCTAAGACCCATCTTTTACTTGCTTTTGGGTTGTTTTTTGTCCGTATGTCTAAGCTTGCTTGCAGGTGAGCCCTTAGTTAGGCCTTTTACGGTGCCTGCTCCTAGTAACGCCCTCTCCGATGGCAGTGCGCTGACGCAGGTAAGCCCAGCTCAAATCTACGCGGTGCGTCCAGATATTTTGGCTGTGGAGGTGGCTCCACCTGCGGTGACGCTAGGGCAGCAAATTCCCTATGTGGTAAAGGCAGGCGATCGCATTATCGTCAGAAGGCGGCAGTCTCGCATTAGCCGCAATGGCGTCCCCATTGGCATCCTGGTTGGTATCAATCAAGACACCCTCTACACTTACGACACCGTTGCAGACAGTTCATTTCGAGTTGCCTTAGCAGATGACAGTGAGCACTATCGCATTGCTTCACGCCGCGACCGCCACTATCGCAAAGCGCTCTCGCCAGTTGCGATCGCCCGCAAAACCAAGCCAGCCAGCCTCAGCCGTCGGTCAGACGGCGTTCGCCAATGGCCCTCTGCCCATACGCTTTACTTGGTACTGCCACATCCCATGGCACCTGGCAAGCAATATCAGCTCAGCTTTCCAGAACTGGGTCTAGCCGATACCGAATTTGTCTATGCACCCATGTCAGCTCGTAGCGAAGCGGTGCACGTCTCTCAGCTGGGCTTTCGTCCAGCAGATCCCTTCAAAGTGGGCTATCTCTCTACCTGGATGGGCAATGGCGGCGGGGTCGACTATCCCGACGGGCTCAAATTTAGCCTGGTAGATAGCCACAGCGATCAGCCGGTATACAGTGGTGTGGCCGTGCGCAGACGCGCCTCCGCGCAAAAAGAAGGTCCACGTAATCGCGACTACACCCTAAGCGCGGTCCATCAGCTAAACTTCAGCAGTTTTCGCAAGCCAGGCGAGTACCGGCTATGTGTAGAAGGTGTAGGATGCTCCTTCGATTTTGAGATTGGCTTAGAGGTGTGGGACCGGGCTTTTTTTACAGCCGCTAGAGGTTTTTTGCATCAGCGCAGCGGCTCAGCTGTAGGAGCCCCTCACACTAAATTCACTCGGCCACGGGCGTTCCACCCTGCAGATGGCACAACGGTGTATCAATCTACGCTGCCTCTGCTAGATGCAAGCATGGGTCTCGGTGAAAAAGACACCTTTGAAGCGCTGCTGAGTGGCAAAACTGAAGACCCAGTCCCCGACGCTTGGGGCGGCTACTTTGACGCGGCTGACTGGGATCGCCGCATCCAGCACCTAGCAGTACCGCGCAGCCTGCTAGAACTGCACAACCTTTTTCCCAACCATTTCAGGGGTATCGATCTCAACTTACCTGAGTCAACGAATACCCTGCCCGATATTTTGGATGAAGCGCTGTGGTCTTTAGATTTCTTCCGCCGCTTGCAGACGCCTGAGGGGGGTATTCGTGGCGGTATAGAATCAGCAGCGCACCCGAAAAAAGGCGAAGCCAGCTGGCAAGAATCGCAGGTTGTAATGGCCTACGCGCCCGATGTGTGGTCGAGCTATTTCTACGCTGGGGTTGCGGCTAGGGCTGCCCTGACACTGCGAGCCTACGATGCACAACTCGCCGACACCTACCAAGTGAGCGCCCTTGCGGCGATGGCCTACGCCGAACGCAACTACGAGGGTGACCGCTACACAGAGGGCAACAAACTGCACGACGTAATCGATCAGCGCAACTTGTCAGCTTTAGAGCTGTACAGGCTGACTCAAGACCCTGCCTGGCACGACCTATTTTTACAGACGACGGTCTTTCAATCTGATGCTGTTGATGCGTATGTGCATGGCAAGCACGACCAGAGAACGGCCGCTTTTTTATACGCTCGGTTGAGTGTGAAAGCGCCAGAGTCAGAAGGTGCGAAGTCAGAAGATGCAGAGGTGAAGTCAGAAGTTGAACCCACTGGCGTGATAGAAGACAACCAGGAAGAAAGTCAGCCGGAAGATGCCTCTGAGCGGATTGATAGTGAGAAAACCCGGCTGAAATTTGTGACAGTCCCGGCTGTTGACGAATCGATTCAAAGAAACGCCCGTAAGTCATTTCTCCGCCGCGCAGATGAACTGGTCCAGCTCACAAAGACCACGGGGTTTGGCTGGAGTCGCCAGCGACCCACCGCGCCCTTGGGTTGGCGCAACGGCATAGGTGCCCCAACCGCTACCGATATTTTGCGGGCTCATGCACTCACAGGCAGAACCTCCTACTTGAAAGCGGGGCTAAGTGGGACGCAGTTTTCCGCAGGGGCGAATCCAGCCAATATGGTGTTTACGACTGGACTGGGCGATCGCAGCCCACAAAACCCACTCATCAGCGACTACCGCATCACTGGCCAGGCCCCACCGCCAGGCATCACCGTCTTCGGCCC
>JBHJIY010000204.1:0-31945 GCA_050042985.1 Phormidesmis sp.
GTGAGGGCACGGCTAGGGTCTGGATCGCAGACGACGATGGCCGCGTCTATACCGATGAGGGCGTTGGTGGTTTCTTGGAGGAGTTCTACGGAGCCGGGGCAGTCTAAAAAGTTAAAAGAAATGCCGCCATACTCGGTGTAGGCGGCATTTATCTCGACGGTCATGTGGCGGTTTTTGGCTTCGGGGGCGCTATCGCCGATGGCAGAGCCTTTAGCGGTGGAACCTTTGCGGTCAATGGCACCGGTTACCGAGAGCAAGCTTTCTAATAATGTTGTTTTTCCGCTGGAATAAGGCCCGACGATGGCGATGTTTCTTTTGCTGAGCGAAACTGTGGGTGTAGCTGTGCGTGAGGCCTTATTGCCTGAAACCCTTTCAGACGGAGCCCTGCCAGACGAGTTGCTATGAGTCATGGTGCGATCTCTCCCGCAGTGTGTGCGGCTAGGTGAGATAGCAGTTGCGAGCAGTGGATGAGGTAAGGCGAGCGATTCTATTAGGGAGCAGAGCTTTTTCACGGGTCCAAGCTACAAGAAATCCAAACTTTGAACTGCTACTGAATATAGGTTTAGCCTAGCGCTTAGGTTGTTGTTCTCAGCGGTGAGCGTTGGAAAAGTTTATGCTTTGTGGGTCATTGAGATAGAAAAGTTCATATGGCATTGTATCTGGTTGGTGTTGTCTGTTGATTAGGTTGTTTAATAGAACTGTTTAGATTGATACAGTGTGGCTAGTCAACAATCTGTTGAATGCACTTAGCAGATTGTTGTAAATGAAAACTATTGAGTAGATTGTAGCCAGGAGCGGGCATCGCAGGGAGCTTTGGCTTCTTTGCCGTGGGGCGCGATCACATTCCTGATGAGCCGGTATAGTTATAGCAGTATAGTTATAGCGTTGTTTAGAAGATGTTATTAGCGATTAAAACTCTGAGATCGCAGTGAGCGATCGCAGTAAATGAACCCTGGTGGGCGCTACGCTGTTTGACTCAACGTAAGCTGCACTGAGGTAAGGTTGGTACGTTTCATCTGCTAGCAGACTCGTTTTCCCATGGGCAATTACAAGCGTGACTACCAGGTTAAACAGCCACTGTTCGCTATCACGAAACTGATCTGCCACGTCACTTCTAGGATGGACGAGCTGTAGTATTGCTCTAGTGAGTTCAGTCGTATGGGAAAGATTATCTCCTAAATAAAAGTATTTTTGGGGAGTCTCTAAACCTTGGAACATAGTTAGCTGTTCTTGCATAACAGGCGTTGCAATGTCATAGCCCCCACCGAGAATGGCGACGGGAACTTGGATGTGACTTACACCTTCTTCGCCGAACAGGTTGCTCAAGGGAGACATCGCAAAGACGAATCCTACTCGGTCGTCGGCTAATGTGCCGTCAGTTAGCTGTTGCATGAGCTGAGGCGATGTTTCTAGCTCTAGTAGCCTACACTGGAGTAAGAGGGCAATATTGACATTGGCTGGGGTAAAGTCAGCGTCCACTGCACATTGTTCTTTTAGCAAGTCAACATCAACAGTGGCCCCTGCTAGGGCTAAGGCTGTATAGCCACCAAATGAGTGGCCTACAATGCCAACACGATCAAGTTTTAGTCGTCCTTGAAACTCACTGTTATTCTTTTGCGTTAGCGTATCGAGCAAAAATCGAATGTCTTGCGGACGATGGATAAATTCCATCACGTCGAAGGATTCATCAACTAGTCCTTTCTCTAGATTCTCCTGATAGGTCTGGTTGCTGCCGATATGCTCTGGCACCGCGACGACAAACCCGTTTGCTGCCAAGCTACGAGCAGCAGCGACCGTTTCAGGATGACTACGGGTATCTGCGTACCCGTGGGAAAAAATCATCACAGGAAGCGGGCCTGGCAAGGTACTGAGGTCTTCGGGTAGGTACAAATCGACTGGATAGGTGCGATCGCGCTCCGGGTCATTTAGTATGAGCGATCGCACGTCCACTTCAAACTGAGGCTCATCTGCCAGCATTGGCAAGGCAGCATAGTTTAATGCAGGTTCATTGTTGGCAGCGGCTTCTGACTGCTGCCGAGTCACCTCGACCAATTGCTCTGTGGTTTCAATATTGGCTTCGATAGCACCAGAGAAGGCTAAAATCTGAGGCAGATTTAATCGTATGCCCTCAGTCGGGTAGAAGCGAATCACGTTGAGCAAAGAGAGGCCCTCCATATCGGCAGCCGCCAGTATCATCGCGGCACGGACCGCCTGTGGACTAGACTGACGACTTTCTGTTTGCACCAGTTGCCCGGCTGTGCCTAATAGAATTTCACCGATAGGCGAGTACAGCCATTGAGAAAGCACAAACGGATTGCCAACAGTCTCTGCCATTTCTGGACTTAACGAGGTTAAAGGTGTCCCTAGAAGCCGTTGTAAGCTCTGTTGCTCCTCTAAAGAAACGTCACTAAGGTAGGGCGCTAGCTCAGCGTCTAGAGTTCCGTTTTGAGCAAAGGCTTCTAGGGAAGTTGTAGGTACTGAGCGACCTATAAACCCATAGTCTAAAAAGACTTTTTCGGCTGAGCGAGCTGGGGAAGTAAATAAACTGCTATAGAGTAAGGATATTGCAGTCACTTGCAGAACAGTGCAGGCTGAGTTGAACAGATCTTTCCAATTCATTGCTTTACGGTTTGACCTCTAGAGACTTGCGTTTGTTCGCAAACACGACTCGTAGCATTGGCGGTGCAATAAAAGTGGTCGCAATCACCATCAGCACAATTGCAACATTAAGGGCACCCGTCACGGCTCCAGCCGCAGCACCTAGCCCAGCAAAAACAAGCCCTACTTCTCCCCTGGGAACCATGCCAGTGCCAATCGCTAAGCGGTTAACGCTGTCTTTGGTGAATAGGCAATATCCGGCGGCGAGTTTACCGGCGATCGCCACCACAATCAAAAAGGCCGCAATCACCAGCCCTTCTCGGCTTTCTGGATTCGCCAGATTCAGCACCGTTAAATCAGTTTTGGCTCCAATCGTGACAAAGAATACCGTTGCGAATAGAGCAACCAGCGAGTCACAGGCTTTTTCTAGGGCGTGGGTTTCTTGTGTATCGCTAAGAATAATACCCGCTGCAAAACAGCCCAGAATTTCTTCTAACCCAATGGCATGAGAAATTATCGCCATCACTGACAAAAAGATAATAGCCCCAATGAGTACGCTGTAAGGATTTTTGAGCTTGCGCAGAAAGTTGATGTACCAGGGGCCAAATGTTTTGTTGAGAACAATCGCAGCCCCGACAAAAACAGTTGCACTGATGATCGTGCTCAATACACTGGAGATTTCTAACGTGCCATGTTCTGCAATGCCTATCGCTACCGCTAAAATAGCGATTCCCAAAATATCATCAAGCACCGCCGCACCCAAAATAATTTGGCCTTCTTTTGTATTGAGCACGCCCATATCTTGCATAATGCGAGAGGTAATGCCGATACTGGTTGCGGTGAGCGCTGCAGCGGCAAATAGCGCTGGAATTGTTGAAAGATGAAATATAGACGTGAGTCCGATAAAGCCACCGACCATGGGCAGTACAACGCCTGCGATCGCTACCGTTGCAGCCTGTGGCCCTACCTTAATCAGTTCTTTCAGATCGGCCTCTAGACCAATCTTAAACAACAATACCCCTACACCCGTCGCGGCATAGTCATTGATCAAGATTTTTATAGGCCCTCTAAAAATCTCTTGAATGGTCGCAGTATCACTACCCGAAAACAACTGCACAGCCGCCACTGCCCACGGCGCGACTTGATCGCCATTGCCTAGAATCAGCAGCTTAGCGCCAGAAACCCCGATAACTAGTCCAGCGATGAGTTCACCGAGAACTGCTGGCAGGCCAATTCGAGCGGCCAATTCACCAAAGACTTGAGCAACGAGGAAAATGCAAATAATCATTAGCGCGATCGCCACAGCCAGTGTCTTCGTCTCGTGTCCTCCCTCAGCGCCCCCAGCCACGGCGAGGAGGCTAGTTGTAGAAGATAGTAGAAACGGACTGAAACTATCGAGAAACGGAGGATGAAAGAAAACTGTAGATAGCAACATGTTCTTAACGCTCAGTGTTGAAGGGAATACGTCTAGACGATGTAAAAAGGGCGGCGTATGATGCTTAATTAATCCTCAGTGAAGTGTCAACAAGCAGTCAGAAAAGTTGAGTTAGAGAAACTGAACCAAAGAAAAGAAGTTAGAGAAAAAGTCTCATTTCTAAATAGTTGGAGTGTTGCGTTCTTGTTTTTTCTTCGCTGTGTTGTCTGCTGTGTTGCAGTGAGCGAACCCGTCGAATATTCTAATTGAGCAACCATTATTTTCTCCAATTTTGTGAGTATAGGTGCTCATGTGAATGAGCTGAATCTTTTAAACATGAACTAAACTCATGTTTTTAATATATGAGTTTAGTTCATGTTTGTCAACAGGAAATACAGGTTTTTGTTCCAACTTTTGTTCTGATGCTGAACATCTTTTTCAGGCTGGCGGCTGGATATCCCTGATCTTCAGCGAGTTCAGGAAAGGGATCTAGACAAAGGCCTCTAGGTAGATCCAATTGATGGGTGATTAGGCGTTAGCTGTAGATAGAGGCCCGGAACGACTAGCAAAGCAATCAGCGTGGCTGACATCAGGCCGAAAATAATGGCCATGCACAGCGGGAACCATTGGGCATCGCTGAGCGCTAAGGGCATGAGGCCAATGATGGTGGTGAGTGAAGTAGTGACAATGGGGCGTAGGCGATCGCTCGCCCCCAGCGCCGCCGCATGACGGACATCCAGCCCCTCCTTACGGCGTTCGTTCATCGTATCGACCATGACAATGGCGTTATTAACGACGATGCCAGTAAGAGAAATAATGCCAATTGCAGACGGAAAAGAGAACGGAAGATTCAATAAAACATAGCCAAAGATTGTGCCAATCAGAGCAAACGGAATCGTTAGGATAATAATCAGTGGCTGCGTGTAGGAGCCAAATTGCAACACTAACACTGCAAATACCAGGAAAATCGCCACTATCAACATTAACCCTGCAGAGCCGAAGGTTTCACTGCTGGTATCTGCATCACCGCCAAAGCGATAGGTGTATCCCCGTGGCCAGCGATTAGAATTTTCTGCATCGGCAGGATCAAACTGCATAGCTGCCAGCTTTGGCGTGAGTTCAGCCAAAATTTCAGCATCCAAATAGCCTTGACCTGGAATGACCTTGGACAGTACGGTTACGCTACGCTCGGTATTGCGGTGAGTAATCGAAAGGGGTACCGCGCCCTGCACCGATTCCATGAGCGCCTCAGCAGGCAAAGCTTCGCCATCTGGGGTGATAAAACGCATCGTGGCAAATTCATCTAGGCGTGAGGGTCCGCCTACCTCACCTTGACGCGAAGGCCACTGGGTACTGAGGCGAATTTCTAAGTCTTCCTCACCACTGCCCACAGGAAAGTTGCCCACGCCATTGTCAATCATCAGGTAGCGGCCTTGATCGCCCAAATCTTCCTGACTCATGCCATAAAAATCTAAGGCTTCCCGTTTGGGCACCAGTTTGTAATCTTCGCGCAAATTACCCAAATCATCTCGCACATCCATGGTGCCTGGAATCTCTCGCAGCGCCTGCTGAACCTGGGCAGAAACCTCTCTCAGCGTTGTCAAGTCGTCCCCGTAGAGTTCTACCTGAATCGGATCTTCTCCACCGCCCATCCGCTCAAATTGAATGGCTAAAACAGCGCCAGGGTAGTCTCGAATAATACTCTCTTCTAAGGTCTGTTGTAAGTCATAGATATATTCAAAAGAATCTCGTTCCCGCTGAGAGCGCTCTACCATAATGGCCGATAGCCCAACAAAGTAATCGGCATTCACAGGCTTAATTTCACTGGAGGCTACCAAATTGCTACGCTGACCCACCAGCTTCACAATATTGCTAAAGACTTTTTGACCTTCCGGCCCAGCCTCGCCATCGCTGTAGTTGCGCAAAAATTCACCCATGCGATCGCTCACTTCTTGAGACCGTGCTAACGTTGCCGAGGGCGGTAATTCTACATTAATACTGAACTTGCGATCTTCTATATCGGGAAATAGCGCAGATGGCAGATGGGTAAAGAGCACGATAGAACATACGAACAGCCCAATCGTTCCCAACGTCCAAAGGCGGGCCACAGGGCGATTCGGAATCGTTACTTTTAAGCTCCATTGGGCAAACCGAGCAGACAAGGTCTCAGTTAATCTGTCTACAAATGTTTTGGATATTTCGTTAGAGGAATCTTTATCTGAGTTGTTCTTTGGCCCCCTATCCAACAAAAATTTCGATAAGGGAATCACCACCAACAGTGCAACGCCGTAGCTCAGCACCAAACAAGTAATTGCACTAATGGGAATCAGTCGAATAAACTTGCCCATGGTGCCTGAAATCGCCATCAAAGGCACCATGGCTAGAATCGTGGTCAGCTGCCCCGCAAATGACGGCGCGGCGTAGGCTTTCACCGTTTTAATCGCGGCCTCAGAAAAGGTGAGTCCTTGGAGATACAAGCCCTCATGCATCCCTTCCAACATGAGGATAAACACATCCACCAACAGCCCTAAAGCTAAGATCATCCCGATCATAACCATGCTGTTAAGCGTATAGCCCATCGTCCACAACACAAAAATGGCACCCGCAAAGGTCAGCGGAATCGCCAGTCCCGCGATGAGCGCTTCTCGCCAAGTTAGTGCCACCAACAAAATCACAAACACGCACAGCGAAGCTTGAAGCACATTGCTTCCCAAGTCATTTAGCTCAGTGCGAATCTTATCGGCATTGCTATTGAGCACCTGATAGTCCATCCCGTATGGCCAAATTTCAGGATCTTCACGGGCCGCCTCCATCGCAGCCAAGGTATCTTTCACCACCTGAATGGTGTCACTACCGGCTACTTTTACCACATTCAGCGTTACCGACTGGGCAAAGGGGGCTCCCTGCCAGCTCAACGCCGCCCGATTTGTCTCTCTTTCTAATCCTTGGTAAACATCTGCCACTTCTGATAAGCGCACAACCCGAGTATCATTGAATCTCGCAACAGGCAGATTCTTCAAATCCTCAAGCGTACGAAACCGGCCATATAAACGCACCTGCGCTCCAATTTCATCGTCGCGAACCAAATCTAAAGAAGTATCAAGATTGCTCCCCTCGATAGCGCTGCTCACTTGAGTCCCAGAAATCCCTAACGAGGTCAGACGACTCGGAATCATTTGAACATGAACCACGTCCTCACGCCGACCAGCCAAATTGACTTCTCGCACATTCTTCACAGACTCCAGCTCAATCTGCAAATCTTCAGCCGCTTGATTCAGAATCGTGGTATCTAGTCCTTCCCCCGTCAAAGCCAACGACAGAATTGGTGCATCCTGCTGAGAGAGCTGTTCAAACTCTGTTTGTTGACGGCCAGTGGCCTCTGAGGGCAGCTCAGGTTCGGCATCGTTAAGCTTTCCTCTGAGCTGCTGCAGCGATTCTGCGACTGGAGACTCAGCCTTAAAGGAAACATCGATAATTGAGAACGAATTAAAGGTTGCACTCGTAAAATCATCGAGGCCTTGTAGACTTTTGATTTCTTTTTCGATCTTATCCGTGATCTGGTTTTCAATGGTTTCGGCGTCTGTTCCTGGCCAAACGGTGGTGATCATCGCCCGCGCAATTTGGATATCTGGGTTGCCCTCTTTCACCATGGAAAAATAGCCCATAATGCCACCCATGAGGAGCATCACGCAGAGTAATATGCCAAAAATCTGTCGCGTGAAAAAGAATGTCATCCAGCCTGGCGGCGGCATCTGCTCAGGATGCTTGCCATTGACATCTCGGGGGGCAGGGAAATCTTGCTTTTTCTCTGGAATGTCTTGAATATTCACTGATTTCCCCCTCGATTCACGATTTCAACCGGAGTGCCATCAACTAAGCGATTCTGACCTTCCATCACCACCCAGTCGCCTGGCGAGATGCCTGATAAAACTTCCACTCCAGATAGCCCTTCTGCGCCCAGCGTTACTTCACGCTTTTTCGCAGTGCCGTCTGTTTCATTAACCACAAACACATAGTTTGACTGCTCTCTCGAAAGCACTGCCCCTAGGGGCACAACAATGGCATCTTGATTTGCCAGGGTTTCAATCCAAGCGTAAATACGTGCACCCACTTTCAGATTGCGCACCTGCTGAAAGTCTCGAATGGTCACTTTGGTTCCTCTGCCTTCTGGCGTTTGAGAAGGACTAATCGCAAATACCCGACCCTCACTACCGCGCGCTTTTGCTAGTTCTAAAAGGTCGGCTTGGCTAGCGCCCCCAGCCTGCGCTGTACTCACAGCTTCTTCTAATACCACAAAGGCTTTTTGGCCTGTGCGGATGGCATTGGCCTGCTCAGATTGAATTTCTAGTTCTACTTCATAAGTGGACGGATCGACCACGACAATTGGCGCGGTTTCTATCACCGATTGGGGACTGCTAACATCTTGATACTGCGTGTTCCAATACTCGCCTTCTCGAATGTTGACGTAGGCTACTACGCCGTCAATGGGAGAGACAAGCTGCGTATCTTCAAGGTCTACAGAGGCTTGGGTTTGTCTTGCCTCGGCGGCGGCTATTGAAGACTGCGACGCTTGAATGTCGTTTTCTGCTGAGTTCACGTCTTGTTGGGCAATGTTGAAAGCTGCTTGAGCTTGGTCTACCCGGTTGAGGTACAAATCGCGATCGCTCTGCGCCACCGCCCCTGAGTCAAACAGTCTCTGGTAGCGCTGTGATTCTGTTTTGGCTAGGCTTAAATCAGACTCGGCCTTAGCCAAATTTGCAGTGGACTGCAGCAGGGCGGCTTTTGACTGCTCTCGCCGACTGATGGCAACGTTGATGTCTGCTTGAGTGGTGTCGATGCTGGAGGTTTGTCGCCGGGCATCTATGCTGGCTAGCAGCTGCCCTTGACTGACCCAATCGCCTTCTCTTAGCTCTACGCCGCTGTTTCTGGCCATATAGTTAATGTTGCCGTTGGCAAAAAAGTTCAGCACGCGTAGCTGTACAGGTAAAGCCGTGCCCGCTTCAAAGACCCACGCTTGAGCCAAACTCTCTTGTATTTGCACCGCCCGAACCGGTAAGCGAGCTTCAGTACTTTCAGTCGTCGTTACTTCAGGCAGCGCGGGTGATGTGATGCGTCGGATGGCCTGCCAGCCAATTAGGCCAGATAGTAAGGAGATAATCAGTGCGATCGCAGGCCATCTTTTCCCCATTTTAGTTTTTGTTGACCAAAACAAAAACTTTGTTTTAATGTCTTCCACATGAGTATCCTGAGCTCTAGGTGTCTGGATGTTGAGGGGCTCTGTGTTCAGCGGTTTTGTTTTCGAGTTTGGTGTTTCAGTGCTCATAGCATTATTTCTTTCTTCAGGAGCGTGATTTCTTTACGCACAAACACAGTGTGGGAACGTGATAGAGAAATGCGACATGCAATAACACAAACCAAGGATTGACATTGGCTCAAAATAATCTCTGAACTGATCGTTCACAGGAAAGTCCGCTAGGTTCATATTCGACTAAGATTTATTCAATTTTTTAGTGTAGTTAAGAGGGCGTCTCTAGAACGTCTCTGAAGCGTCTACATCGACAATCGGGATCGTCAAGCTGCTGACGATTGGTAAATTTTAAGAGATTTCGTTAAGTCGCTGCTTGGAAATCTGATTGGCATAACCCTAGGCGAACTTTAGGCACCAGCCTCTAATCGCTTCATAGGTGACCGTGATGTCCCGATAAAGCATCATTTTCTCGATGCTATGGAAGCCTAATGGAAAGATGTAATACAGCCACACGCAGTAGCCAGCTTGACAGTACCCTTGTACCTTATGGATTTCGCTTCATCGTCCAGAAGGGTGGCGCATGGAGTGATATTTTTTGACTTTGTACAATCTCAAATCCATGCTTTTGATAGAAACGTACAGCTTGTTTTGTAAATGTCACTAAATAGCAGGCTATACCTTCATGGCTGGCCTGCTGTAAAATAGGCTGAAGTAAGTGACTGCCAATGCCACGCCCCTGAGCGGTAGGATCCACCATCATGATGCCTAAATACCAATGGGGGCAATTGTCCATATCTTGTTGTTGAGCATGCTCAACAGCCCATAACAATTTTAAGCATCGTCCCAATCGAGTCCAACGAATTTTAGTAGGTAAGGTATATAATTGAAGACTCCAAACCATCTTCAATAACTGAAACGGATTACTAAAGTTTGTTTCCGGAGGTATCCATGCTGAAATCCCTTCTAGCTTCTGTGTTGTATACACATGATTGTAGCGAGTAGAATAAGCAATCAATTTGCACATCAACCACGTCAAAGACTGTTTCCGAAATTCTCGGTTATCGGAGATTAAATATGTCAAGACGGGATCATTCTCAAACGCTTTTGCTGCGACGCTGCCAGCATCTAAAAACTGAGGTTGCTGTAGTTGTATGACATCAGGTGATTGCTGTAGCTGCATGCCACTGGAAGTTTTCATATGATTCAGTATCCTCAGCCAGGGTTGAAATCGGACTGTATAATTTGTCTTGGTTCGATGCTTTAACTGTAATTAAGTCCGTGTCTCGACTGCGTCTCTAAGACGTCTTTCTTCTGTTATATATAGGTTTTAGATATTGTGTTATCCCCTTCAGCAACTGCACAAAAAACTCCAATCTATGATCGGCTCAACAGTGTCTCTATGTGGACTGGATAAGGCAGCGTCTCTCTGAATCTCTCGATTAAGGCATTCATCACATATGCCGTGATGAGTGGATGCTGCGTGTACATATCTCCCTGCTGCTTTATAAGCGATCGCCCGCAGAGTGACACCAGCGCATCAATCAAGGCAGCTTTTCCACCGGCGGGCTGAATATTGGTCTTGAGGCTTGATAAAGTTGCTTGTTCTTGTGCCATAGCCAGCCAGGTTATGACTGTTTTTTCAAGCGGAGTGAGTCGTTCAAATTGATGATCAAGAAAGTTTTTCACTGCTTTGAGTAGTAAAACATCTTCTCTTAAGAAAAGAGAAATCTGGCCAGAAAAAACATCGTGAATCGCATCGCTGACTGTCTGTAATAAGAAAGGACTACGAGCATAGCGCTCGCAAAGCTGCTCTTTCTCGGTCTGCGTGCCCTCTAGTTGTTTAGTTTCCAACAGGGCTAATGCTGCTTCGAAAGAGCCTTCTAATGACAACGTTTGAACCGGAAGATTGTTGCCTGCTAGCGTGGAAATTTCGATCGGTTTCTCTCGACTGGTCAGCAATAAGCAGCTTTTGTGGCTGGCCTGCCCAACGACAGACAGCAGTTCACTGTAAGGCTCATATGCGTCCTGATAGCGTCCAGCATTTTTTCCACTTTTGAACAGCGTTTCCATACCGTCCAAAATGACTAGACAGCGAGATTGACGCAGCCAATACATTAGCCGTGGAATAGAATAGGCAGTTTCTTGCTCAGCAGAAATTAAAGAAATCAGATCAGCTAGCAATGTGTCTAGAAGAGGTGCATTGCGCAGCGATCTCCAAAACACAAAGTCAAATTCTGACTGTAGCTCCTGTGCTACTTTTGCTGCCAGGTATGTTTTCCCCATACCGCCTATCCCTAGCAGCGCGATCAGACGGCATCGTTGCTGTGTGATCCAACGATGTAAAATCTCCGTTTCTTCCGCGCGTCCATAAAAGAATCGAACATCTGGCGCTTCGCCAAAATCAACCTCTCTACTGGCAGATAAGATTCTTGGAGTCACTTCAGAAGATATTAGCTGTTTTTCAGGTAAAGCTTTACCCAAGGTGGCATCTGGAAAAGACGGTTCAAAGCGACTAGATTCATTGCCAGTATCAGTAACAGTTTCTTGAATGATGGATGCATCATCCAAAAGTAGCTTCTCGTAAAACTGACGAGTTTGGCTGCTCGGAGCTATGCCCATTTCACTGCGCAGCATAGTCATACACTGGTGATACACCTGCAGCGCGTTTGCCCGTTCGCCGTGTTGAACATGCATTTGCATCAAGCTTAAGTAAGCAAGCTCATTTAAGGGGTCGAGCTGCAACAGCTGTTGCATATAGGCAATCGCTCCCCGATAGTCTGCCCTCTGATTGAGCAGCTGACTTAAATCGGTTAACGCACCGATCATGCGTTTTTGCAGCCGGTTGCGAATAGGCTCAATCCAATCGTCATAGCAGGTTAATAGCAATCCACCCTGGTAGAGCGCGATTGCTTGCTGTAGTGTTTTGATTTGTACGTTTGGGTTATCTTGTTCGCTAACAGCTTGATCAAGGAGCGTTTCAAACGCTGTGACATCTAGCCAAAAGAGAAGCTGCGGCTGCCAGGTGATAGTCTTTGTCGTTACCTGAAAGAATTGATCGGCCTCAGGCAAGCTCTTCTTAAGCCGGTGCAGTTCTCGTCTGAGATTGGCTTTGGCTTTTGTCTCTGGCATATTGGGCCAAAACAAAGTCGCTATTTGCGCTCGGGGTTGGGGCGATTGCGATCGCAGAACAAAGTAGGCTAGCAACGATTGATGACGATCGGCTTGAAAATCAACAATAGACTGCTGTCCAAAGGTGACTCGCAAGTGCCCAAATAGGTGGATACGAAGCTGACGAGATGTCATGTTAAACGCCTCATGATTCTAATTATTAGCCCAGTCAGCAATGATCTGGATAATGTGCACTGCAAGTGGCTATGTTCGACTAAAATATGAACTAAGCTCACTTTTTAAGAATATGAGCCAAGCTCACTTTTTGTCAAGGGAGACCCAGAAATGCCGAAAAAAATATTAGAAAAATCATCAAAAGAGGCACTAAGAAGATGGCGTAAGCCAAAGCAGGCCCGCAGCTTGGCTCGGGTGAATCGAATATTGGATGTTGCTGAAACGATGTTTATTGAGCAGGGATACAGCGCGGCAACGACGAAGGCGATCGCGGCGCAGGCCGAGGTTCCCATCGGTACGCTCTATCAATTTTTTCCAGACAAAGCAGCTATTTTGCAGGCCCTAGCAGAGCAATATTATGATTTGCTTCAGGCGCAGTTTAAGACGTTTGATTCGGATGAAATCGTGCAACTGCCTTTGAAGAATTACGTGGAACAAATCGTTGAGATGGTCGATCAGTTTTTTGCCGAACATCCAGGTCAGTATGCCATTTTTATGGAGGTGCAAGTAACACTGCCAGAGGTAGAAGAAGCTGCGGATGCAGAGCTGATTCAGACATTAGCTGAGCTGTTGAGAAGGCGAGATGATTCGTTGCAAGCGGAAGATTATGAGGCGATCGCTTTTGTGACAGTAAAAGCCATTGGCAACCTGCACTGGCTGTCTCTAGGGCAGCCCCCTCAATTTAGGCAGCGTCTCCTAGAAGAAATTAAGCGACTTACCTTTCACTATTTTCAAAGCTATTTTCCTGGGAAACTTAGCTAGCTGCACAGATATATTCGTATGTTCGTGTGTCATCCCTAGGTCACATGCCACATTAAATCCGTCAAACAATCTCCACTACTCTAATGACTCAACTTGTTAGCAATCGCCAGTTAACTGTTAGATTTGAGTAGACAAAATCAAGTATCAAGCAATGGCCATCCCGCTGTTAGTCTGGGCCTGCCCCCGTTGCAACCTCCTATGGATTGTCCCCACTGTCAATCGCCCTATGTTTAATAATCTTTTTCTCCCTTACAGTAAAGCTCGAGGGTGTAGCTAACCCCAGCGTAGTCCTCCCAAATTCTGTTGCGCTCTACTACACTCGCTTGGTGAACTGATGAACGTTTATTGGCAGAGGCAATATTTTGTTCAACATCCGCAAAAGAAGCTACAGTACGTTCGGCCTCATCCAGGAGTCGAAGGTGTGTTGCTAGCTCAAGGCTTAAAACCTGAAGATTTCTATCTTCTAGATCTAAAGCTTCTAACGTATCTGCAGTTTGAAGAGAATTCTCCATGTCTTTTGCCTTTAAGCTGTAAATTTGTTGACATTCAGCCTTGCGCTCTTCTGCTCGACGCTGTTTTACTCCATGCGGGTCATCTAAGCCGCCTGTACAGGCTGTCAAGCTAAGTAAGACAAACGTACTCACCAACCATCGAGGAAATGTTTGAAGGTAGAACGGTGAAGTAATATAGCTCTTAACTGTTGACATAGTGACCGATGATTTCAAACTCTTTTTATTTGGTATCCTACCCCTGATTTTGATTTTGTCAAAATCAGGGGTGCCTAAACGTTTAGCGTGTTTCTAAAACGTCTTAAAAACGTCTTAAAAACGTCATAGAATCGTGTCACCTTTGTCTTGCATTGGATTATCTTAAATGGGTCAGTTTTACAAATAGTTGAGCTTACTGACTGTATGAGTGTTATTTCGATAAAGTGTTAGATACCTCGCCCTCAGAGATATTTCGCTTTCTCCTCTAGGACGCTATGTAGGCAGTTAGGAAATTGTCACAATCTTGGCTTTACAAGCTTGTAACGTCTCCACGATAAAGTCAGCTATATCACTTGGAACTGATTATGAAACAATTTTTGGCATGGAGCACAATTGCACTGCCACCGACTTTTCTTATTCTTTTATCCATAAAACCGCTAGAAATAATTTCGCTCCGTCTTTTAGGGTGTTTAGCTGTCCTATTCTTGGCGATCATTATTGCGATACTGATAGTGAGGCCCACTCTCAGATCTCAAAAGCATTTTCGACGAAAAGCGATCACATCATTAATGGTGGTAATTTCTATCGTGTTGTTCAACTGGCCCCTGAAAATAGCCTATGCGTTTTCTCGACCTGCATTTAACCAAGTAGCAGAGCAGGTCATGGTCGGAGAAATTCCCACAACGCCCCGGCGCATTGGCTGGTTCCGAATAGAAGGCGTTGAAGCGCCTAGCTTTGCTGCCAACGGCATTGATCGCCAAGGCCTTCGTCTATGGACTGGGCTCCATACCAACGGAAATACCGGCTTCGTACAGGCAAGTCCTGGTAATCTTAAGTTTAATTTGTGGAGTCACTTTAAATTGGATGATACTTGGCAGTTTATTGCTGAAGACTAATAGACTCTGTAGGACGGTTAAACTGTTTATGTGAAATGCCATTATTAGGTGGCTGTTCTTCAACTAGTTGACGCGCTGCTAAAAGAAAAGAACAGTAGTTTTATTTAATGCCTTGAGAGAGAGCTTATCTCTTGTAAATGAGAAAGTGACTCAAGGGAAGTTTGTATGTACTGATTTAGCGAGACCGTATATTATGCTCAATATTCTAGTTGCAGAGGACGAACCTCGTATTTCTTCTTTTATCCAAAAAGGGCTCAGCGCCCATGGGTTTGGGGTCACAGTTGCTAGTAATGCTGCAGAAGCTATCAGTCGAATACTCAGTGCAGAGATCGATCTACTCCTGCTGGATTTAGGATTGCCTGATAAAGATGGTCATCAAGTCATTACTGAGGTGCGGGGGCAGGGCGCGACCCTCCCAATTATCATTCTCACCGCCAGAGACGATATTCAAGATAAGGTAACCGGGCTAGAAGGCGGTGCAGATGACTATATGACAAAGCCTTTCCGTTTTGAAGAATTACTTGCTAGGGTTCGTTTACGCCTGCGGCAGTCTTCTATGACGCTAAAGACTAAATCCATGGGCACAGCTGTTGAAGAACAGAGACTATGCGCTGGAAATGTAGAGCTGAACTTGCTAACCCGACGGGTTCAGATCAGCGGCGAGACAATCGATCTTCCTGCCCGTGAATTCAAGCTGATAGAGACTTTTTTGCGCCATCCCAATCAAGTTCTTAGTCGAGAACAGTTGCTAGATAGAGTATGGGGATATGACTATAACCCAGGTTCTAATATCGTGGATGTTTATGTTGGATATCTGCGTAAAAAAATAGGCGGCGATTTTATTGAAACCGTGCGCGGTATGGGGTACCGGCTGCGTAGTTGACCCTGTCAACAAGTACTATAGTCGGCAGGTTCCTGGAAGAATCATCCAAAACGTAGCCCCTTTTCCTAGCTGGCTTACCAGCTTTATTTCACCGCCGTGAGCTTCTGCGATCGCGCTTGAGATCGCTAGGCCTAAGCCAGAACCCTCTGAGCGTCTTTGCTGTCGTTGCCCTCTAGCAAAGCGTGCAAATATGCGGTGCTGTTCATCTTGGCTAATGCCTTCACCAGTATCACGCACCCAGAACTTAACCTGATAATTCATGCGCCTAGCAGCTTTGAAAGCATAACCAATTTCGATGCTGTCAGTTGTTTGCGTATGCTGCGCAGCATTCCGCAGCAAATTGAGCATCGCGCCAGTCAACTTTTGGCGATCGCCGACCATATATCCCTCCTCCTCACCGACTAGCTGCCAATGCCGATCTGCGAGTGTTGTTGCTTTTGCAAAGAGCTCCTCGGCAAATGTGCGAACTGAAATAGTCTCTAGCTGTAAGAAGTTAGGCCGCTCTGACTTAGCGAGCAGGCTCATATCGCTGACTAAACGCCCCATTCTATCTAGCTCATCCATCACTAGCTCCATCGTGTCCTCACGCTCTTGAGGATCGCCATTCATCAGCTCAAGGTGGCCTTGAATAATTGTGATTGGCGTGCGCAACTCATGTCCGGCATCGTTAATAAAGTCACGCTGGCTGTCAAATGCGCCCTGAATGCGATCCATCATGGCATTGAACGTGTTGGCTAGCTCGGATAGATCGCCGTTTCCACGGGGTGTTGATATGCGCTGATTTAAGTCAGATTCACTAATGGCTCGAGCTGTTCTTGAAAGCGTGGCAATAGGGGCGAGAAGTCTGCCAGCCGCTAGCCAGGCAATCAAAAGTGAAACAAACACAGTGACGAGCGTAAACGCCGCAAACAAGTAGACGCCGACGAGTGCCTCTTGCCGCTCGCCTGCGGTGCTGTGGGCAACCACAAATATGCCTCTTTGCTCCCCTTCAAGTACAATTGGCTTAGCAGTGTAAGTAATATTGCCAACATGAGGCACCCTGGTATCTTCTTGTTCAAGAACGAACTCGGTTACTGTTTGCCAACGATTGAACAGCTCGGATCCAGGCTGAAAGGGCGCTAGCAGATAGAAGGGACTAGAGCGATATAGCTCACCATCAAGCAAGACAATTTGAAAATTATCGTCCTCCGGCAGTGTCGTTTGCAAAAAATCGTCAACGAACGCTCTCAAATCTTCAATACTTTGGTCGGGTTCTGCTTCCCAGTTAGCGTAAGCGCTGAAAAAAGACTCTTGTTCTCCATACATACTTTCTTCTACACGGCTATCTACACTGAAAAATAGTAGATATCTAAAGATAGGGACAGCCCCACCGCCCAATAGCAGTAGCAACAATGCGTATAGCAACAAGATACGCGTGCGACTTTCCTCTAGCAAACGCTTCCACATAGCCTTTTGAGAAGTGGTTTTCTCTAATGCCTCTTCTGTACGACCTTTTTCGAACGTTGAAAAATTACTCATGCGGCTGCGCTCTTAAAACAAGTGACAGACAGACAAACAAACGACAAACGAATGCCGCTAAGGCAATCCTATCTCATAAAGAATTCCTCTAGAACTATCCCTTAAAACTCAAAATGAAACATGAAAATTTTCTCATGAACGTTTCCTCATGAACGTTTTCTCACACAACGTTCATGCAGATCTTAGTCCTACTTGTGAATATGTACCTGAGCAAACCTAGGTTTTCGACTGCTTTAATCTTTAACTACGAGGTTCCAAGAAATGGCCAATGCCAAAAGTGCATCTGCACTCAGGATAATGGTTATGTCTATCGAAAAAACGGTGGCGCTGTGATCGCAGCTGATTCAAGCAGCGACTGCCCACTTTAAGCCCAAGCTACTTTTGGTAGATAAAAAGCTGACTGGGTTAAAAGGAGAGCTAACCACTACCCTTAAATACCTTGAAGTCGTCATCAAAATTAAATGTGAGCAGTACTACTTGTGGCGAGCTGTCGATCAGCATGGCGTGCTGCTTGATATCCTGATGCAGCGCCGACGCAATACAGACGCTGCGTACAGATTTTTTCGCAAGCTACTCAAATCAACTGGCTTTGTCCCCAGAGTCATCATTACCGATAAGCTCAAGAGTTACGGCACTGCAAAAAAGGATATCTTGAAGGGTGTAGAACATAGACAGCATAAGGGCCTGAATAATCGGGCAGAAAACTCACATCGTCCAACTCGAACTAGGGAACGGCGAATGGGGCAATTCAAATCAGTAGGCCAGGCACAGCACTTTCTGTCAGCCTTTGAGCCGATACGCGGGTATTTTCATCCCCATCAACATAAACAGACCGCTTCAGAATACAGAGAAACGATGCGCCAACGGATCGAAAGTTGGCGATCGTCCTACGGAAGGGCTGTGCCATCACTGACAGGTGTGAGTGCATTGGCGGAGCCTCTCGACCAGAGAATCGCATAGGTCGATTTGATAACACTCACTCAATAAATCTGTCCTAAAATTGGCCAATGCAGCTTAACTTGACGATGCCCTGCTGCTGCATGGGCGCTGTAAACTGGTACAAGCGCTTCTGAGGTTTCTAAAGACAAAAAAATGCCGTACCTCTTTTGTGGAGAAGCACGGCCCGTATCTGTTGGAGATTTGGTGAGAACGCGTTAAAAAAGAACCTGTTTAGCGTTTTGGTCGGTGGCGAAGCGATCGCGCTTTTTTGCGCTTTCTGCTTTTGCGAAACACAGCTGAGCCAGCGGTTTGCATACCGACACCCATCATCCCGAGCAGTCCCAGTGGTGCACCCAGTGGCGCAGCTCGTCGTGACGAGTGGACGATATTTTCTGGCGGTGTGCCAAGACCCTGCTGCTCAAATCTCTGCGGTCTTTCTTGACTGAAGGCAACTAGGGATAGCAGGGAAACTACGATGAACGTGCTGAGCTTGTTCAACGTGTTGTCCATCGGTAGCGGATGGGTGTGGTCGCTGTAAGTTTTGGCAATGAACCAGATGAATATGCCAACCGATGCCAACAGCGCAATATTGTTGAAAATTGGCGCGTCTGCAAAGGTGTAAATGGCTCCTTCTGTCGGCCCATCTAAGACGCCGTTGAACTCTTCTAGTGTTGAAAATGGACTAGACATAATAGTGCTCCTTTTTGTGTTGAGCTAGCTTGTGTTGAGCTAGCTTGTATCGAGCTAGTTTGCATGGACGGGTCTGTATAGACCGATCTACATAGATACGCTAGGTTGCGGAACAGAACGAGTAGCCGCTGGTATTGGCGCACCATTGACCTCGGGGCGAATGGGGTATTCGGGATAGCCTTCTAGTCCGTACTCGGCTAGGTCCAAACCGGCGATCTCTTCTTCGCGAGAAACGCGCAGCATGCCTAGCTTTTTCAGCACAAAGCTGACGCCGTAGCCGGGGATAAAGCCCAAAATGATAGTGCACACAACAGTGCCTACCAGCTGGCCGATAAAGCCCGTAAGTGGGATGCCATCACCCTGTGGGTAGCCCGTTGCCATTACCCCAACGGCCATTGCCCCAATTACGCCGCAGTAACCGTGCACTGCAAAGGCTCCAACTGCATCGTCGATGCCTGCCTTTTCGACTGCTGCGCCAACAAAGGGCATGGTGTACGCACCGATGAAGGCGATTAGGATAACAACAGCAGGACTATACAAATCTAAGCCTGCACCAACAGAAATAATGCCTGCTAGGCCGCCTGAGATAGTGTAGAAAGGGTCCGCTTTGGAGCCGATGTAAGCGCCAACAATGCCAGCACACAGCGCCATGGTTGTGTTTACACCGATGGATGCCAGGGTCATAGGCGTGCCGTAGATGGTGATTTCTGCGGTTTGACCAGGAACGAAGATCACACAGGCTGCTAGGAATGCATAGAACCCAACAAAGATCAGCATTAGGCCAACCATCGTAAGCGGTAGGTTGTGCGGCAAAATTGTTCTGGGCTTGCCTTGCGCATCGAACTTACCAATGCGAGGGCCGAGGTTGATAAGTACGCCTAGGGCGAAGAAGCCGGCAACACCGTGCAAGACAGCTGAGCAACCGAAGTCGTGATAGCCAAAGTTGGTGAGGAACCAGCCGTAGGGATTCCAGCCCCAGGCAGCGGCGACTACCCAAGTGAATGAGCCTAGAACAATGGCCAGAATGGCGTAGGCACCCACTTTTATTCTCTCAATGACCGCGCCGGAGAGAATAGAGGCGGTGGTCATGGCGAAGAGGGCAAAGGCAAAGAAGAAGACGCCTGTAAGGTTGTCGGCGACGTTAGGACCGAGGGCTGGAGACCAAGGATAAGAGGCCTGTACCAAGCCCAATACTTCTCCAGCAACACCTTCTGAGGCAGGGTCTGTCCAGGGGCCGACGACACCGCCTGTGAGCGGAAAGAGCGGGAAGGCGTTGTAAACCCACCAGCCAAAGAAGAAGAAAGTAAGGCCAACAATAGACAGGGTGAGTAAGTTCTTTACCATGGTGGCAAGAACGTTCTTGGCTCTAGATGCGCCGCCCTCGTAGGCAAGAAAGCCGACGTGGATAAGCAGCATAAAGACGGAAGCCCAGTAGTAATAGGATTCCGATACGAAGGTGGCTAAAAACTCTTGCGATTCGGGAGTCATAGACGGCTCCAGTGGTGTGGGATAAGTTGGACAGGTGAGAATTTTTGCGGCGTGATTGACTTGTTCAAAGCTGTTGCTTATTTTTGTTTTTAGCTTTGAATTATCTGAAGCCACCGCCTAGAATGCGCCCAGTGCTTGGGCATTCGTGACTTGTTATGTCAAGAGTATGCAACGCAACTCTACTGAAAGTTGTATTGGCCAATACTGAAAGGTGATGAATCTCACACTTATGACGGTCGCTGAGGTGTCATTAAGCTGTGACTGTCCCAGCTGTTGATTTTACTTTCGAGCAGTTTTGCGCTGCTGTGGCTGGTGTGAATGTCGATGCTGGGCCTGTGGGCGGATGAGTGCTGCCAAATGAGGAGAGCGATGTCGTCTAACTGGGCGGGTACGGCCTGGTGATTGGGGAGGTTGGTGAGTCGGTGGGGGGCTCGGACGGTGGCTTTTTGGGTGAGCTGGTGTAGCTGCTGTGGGGAGATGGAGAATGTTTGTAGCCAGCTGTATTGGTGGATGGATGCGGTGTGAGCTTGGGGGATGAGGTGTTGGGGGATGAGGTGTTGGGGGATGGGGGATGAGGAGAGGATGCGGAAGTTGCGATTGCACAGTCTCAACACAGAGCAGGGGTTTTCTTCTAATACGGTTTCTAATGATTGAAAGGGGGCTAAGTAGCTTACAGATTGGCCGAAGAGGGTTTGAGCGATCGCCAGCCCGTCGGCACCAGAAATATCCCAAAGCATTGTGCTGCTATCCTCTGGCTCTACTTTTACTCGGATCGAAAGCGGCCAAGGGGCCGATGGTGGCTTTTACTCGTCGCTTAATGCCATCTAGCAGACCTATTTCTACGATGTTGCCTGGTTGAGCGTATTCCGGCACAATTTGAGCCATCGCGATGCTTTGGTTCAAAATAGGAGAAAATGTGGCGCTGGTGATCTGCCCAATGCGCCAGCGTTCTCTTTCGGCATAGATATTCTGGCCAGCTGTTGCTGTTTCAAGGCTTTCTAAAACGAGACCTACCGCTACTTTGGGCGAACGCTGCTTGAGGCTTGCTACGGCTGCGTTGCCAATGAGATTCGGTCGTTTGAGAGAGATGCTCCAGCCAATGCCTGCTTGATAGGGGGAGGTAAGGTCATCGAATTCAGCGCCTGCGGCTAGCAAGCCCGCTTCGATGCGGGCCCGGTCTAGTGCGTGCATGCCCAGTGGCTGCATGCCGAAGGGTTTGCCAATTGCCATCAGTTTGTCCCAAAGCTGTTCGCCATAGGCTGGATCAACAAAAAGCTCGTAGCCTAGTTCGCCTGTGTAGCCTGTGCGTGACAGCAGGAGAGGAATGTTGCCTATTTTGACAGCTTCGAATCGGAAGTAGCCTAGGTCGGCGAGCTTTTTTTCGGGCTGGGCGAAGGTGACGAGAGATTGAAGGATTTTGCGAGATTTGGGGCCTTGGAGGGCGAGGTTGTGGATGCGATCGCTCACCGCTTCAATCTTCACTTTCCATCCCTGTTGCTGAGCCACGCGTTCGAGCCAGTCGCCATCGGTGTCGCAGTTGCCCACATAGCGGTAGTGGCTGCGGCTAAAGCAAAAGACGATGCCGTCGTCGATAATGCCGCCGTGAGGATTTGGCAGGCAGCCATAGGCAGATTTCCCTGGTGTCACCTTTTCCAGATTTCGAGAGAAGGCGTATTGCAGCAAGGAGAAAGCCTCTGTACCTGTCACCTCGAATTTTCGCAGGGCTGAGAGGTCCATGAGGGCAGCGCGCTGTCTGAGGGCCCAGTATTCTGCCTGGTCGCCCTGATGAGCAAAACTGTTGGGCACCCAGAATCCGTTGTACTCGGTGAGGTCGTCGGTGAGCTGCCGGATGCGGGGCGTGAAGGCGCTGTTTTGGGTGAGGCGTAGGGGAAAGTTTGCGGCGATCCTTTTGCCAATGGCTCGTGCAAAGGCTGGCGGTGGGTTGCTGTGGGTGTTTTGCCGATCGCTGTCTTGTTGAACGGTGTCTTGTTGAACGGTGTTTTGTTGAACGGTGTTTTGTTGAATGCTGTTTTGTTGAGCGGCGTAGATGCGAATGTGAATAGAGGTGGGCTGCCAGCCGTTTGCGGGGTCGATGTCGTCGGGGCAAGCGGAGCTGGCGCAAAGGAGATTTTGATGGGCTTGCAGCAGGACGTAGTCGCCAGGGTGGGACCAGGACTCTTGCGATGTGATGTTGCCGTGGCAGTCTATTTCGGTATTGAAGAAGAAATTGATGGCGGGCCAGCCAGGTCTGCTGGCGATGCCATGAGGTGAGAGGACTTGGTTGAAGTTGTCGCTACAGCTGGGGTGGCCAGGATATCCCGCATCTTCGTAGTAGCGGGGAGTGCAGGCGAGGAGAAAGCTGTCGTGGCGGGTGCAGGTATCTTGGATGACTTCTACCAGGGGTTGCATGGTTTGGGAGAAGTACTTGCTGTGGAGACCGGCTTGCGGGTTGGCGACGCCGCTGAGGGTGCGGGTGACGGTGCTGTCGATTTCTTGGCGGGGGCTAGTGGGCTGTTTCTCTTGTGAAAAGGCCAGAAAGTCGGAGCACTGGGAGCCACAAACGTCGATGATTTGGATGTATTGACCTTTGGTGACGGGATATGCGATCGCCTGCCCAGGCGCTATCCGATACTCAGCAACAACGTCTCCTAAAGGCGTAGGAATGTCTGAGTATCGGATAGGTCTACTCTGATTATCTGAGTGATTATCTCGCTGACTTTTAGATTTTTCAGCTGCAACAAGCATGTTTGCTACCGTGGTTCTTTGGCGAAGGCGGGACGTCGTTCGATGGGTTTTCATCGAAGAAGTTTAGCGGTTTGAGCTTGAAACCTAGATTTGCTACGGGCATAACAGGCCAATCTTCGGCACGAGGAGAGTGGCTGTGGGCGAAGGTGTACCACACAACGACGTCGGTATCTTCGACGGAGCGATCGGCTTCGGTCCACTGGGGAAGGCCTACGCCGCCAGGGTTTTGGTTAGGGTAGTCGCCTGCGGGGAAGTTCTCTTCGGGGCTGTAGGGGGTGACCCAGAGGTGCTGAGTCATGTATTTTGCCCGGTTGATGACGCTGGCGTTTGGCTTGGCCATCGGTAGCGTGTTGTCTCCTGGCATGAGTTTGTAGGCTGTGTTGTATCCCATTGCGTTTGTTTTTGATGGGTTTACAATCTTCCAGTAGCGGCCCTTCATCGGGTCGATTAGCCGCTGGGCAGCTTTCTCTGTGGGTAGGAGAGTAGATTGCGCGTAGAAGGCGTTGCCGTAGGGATTTTCGTTGCCTTCTTCCTGAACAATGTCTACTTCGTATACGGAGTTGTTTTCGCCGTCTACGTTCATATCCATGCGCACGTTGAAAATGTGTTGATGGATAGGGGCGCATAGCTGTGGGGCGACGAGGGTGCCGTATTTTGGTATTTCGCCTGGCATGACGGCGGCGGTGCTGAGGACGCCTGTGAGCTTCACTTCGTATTGGATAGTTCCGTCTTGGTAGAAGTACCAGTAGAAGGCGTATTCGTAGTTGCCGACGGTGGCAATGAAGGAGACGACTAAGCGACGCGATCGCCTCACTTCTGTCTGTTCTGTACGCCAGTCTACATGCTTCCACAAAATGCCAAAGTCTTCTTCATGTAGGCAAATGGCGTTTTCGATTTTGGCGACTTCTCCTTTGGAGTCTGTGAGGAAGCCATCGAAGTAGTAGATGGAGCCGAGGCAGTCGCAGCCGAGAGTAAGAGAGTTTGCGAGCGAGCCGATGCCGTACTCGCCGACGTCGAAGGCATTTTTGCGATAGTGGTGTGGGAGCGGGTCGCCGTAGGGGACGGTCATCTCAGCGAGGGAAGCCCGGTAGAAAATGGGCCGCTCTACATCGCCATCTGTATAGGTGACGTTGTAGAGAACTAAGCCTTCGCGAGGAGTAAAGCCGACTCGAATTTTCCACTTTTGCCAGGTGATTTCGTGGTCCTTTACCTGAAAGCTGGGGCCTTCGGGTTGAACAATCTCTAGCGGCTTGATGTCTGTGCGGTAGTTTTTGACGTATTCGGGGGTGTAGTTGCCATCTTTTGGTGGTAAGGGAATTACGCCGTGGTCTTCTACCCGGATGACTTCCATTTTGTTGAGGTCTACGACGGGGATGACGCCTTCGATGGGTCTGGCGTAGCCGTGGTCTGTGGGATTTGCTTTTACCCAACAGAGGGCTCTAGAGAGTCGGACGCCTTCTTCTTCGGCGATGCCGTAGTTGCCTGCGGACCAAGGGTCAACCATGACTAGGCTGGGGTCGGTGATGCCTCGTTTGGCGATCGCAGCCTGAAAGTCTGGGTTTGCTTTTACCGCTTCCTCGCAGGCGACGAATTCGTCGAGCATGATGGGCGGCTGTACGTTGGGGATGTGCTGCCAGGATTTGACGGTGCGCTCTCCCAGTGAGATAACAGCCTCGGAGGTTTTGGCGGTGGCGCTGTCGAGGAGAATAATGAAGGCTTCTCGCTGGATGCTATCTCCTGGCGCAAAGCCCAGAACGGTCGCTTTTGGTGGTTCTTTGAGTACGACCGTTGCAAAGCGAACGTGTTCACTTAGAGATTTTTCACTGCGCACGGTAGCGACTGCCGCAGAGATTTCGTCGGGTGTGAGTGGTTCTAACGGATGACTAACACTGTCAACTTTGAGTGACTGAACAAGAGGCTTTTCTTGAGTAAAAGTCATGGGCTGTTTTGGGGGTGTTGTTCTGGGGGGGGGTATCTGGGGGTTAAGAGAGTGGATCGGCACAATATTCTGCTAGGTGCGGACTGCGATAGCCGTCTTTTTGCCAGAGGATAGGGAAAAAAGTCTCGTCCATTTCTGTACTGTTTAGTCGCTTGTAGCGGCCGTAGATGTAGCCGGGCGGATTGGTTGGGTGGAACTGCGCGCTGGCCGGAATAGTGTGCAGGCCAATGCTGTGAAAGGTGCCTTCTGTGCGCGTTGTTTTACACAGGCCGTGCCAAGTGCGGCCATGATGAAAGGCGCAGCCGCCTGCCGGTACATCTACAATGACTAGCTCGGGTTCTTCGACACCCGCGTTTTCGGCGGCTTGGAGCATGGCCCAGCGGTAGTCTTTTGTGGGCGCGTGAAACTCTCCTTCGACGTTGGCTAGGGGCCACTTGTGAGAGCCCTTTACGTATACCAGTGTGCCGTCTGCAGCGGTGGCTTTGTTGAGTGCGACCCAGCAGGTCATCATGGCGGCGGGGGTGAGGTAGTCGACGTAGGCCCCGTCCTGATGCATTGCGATCGCCTTCGCACCAGGTGGCTTCATCCACAGGCTATCTTGGCCAATGCGTGCGCCGTCCCAACCGGCGAGTGTGGCGGTGAGTCGTCCTATTTCGGCGGAGAGGACGAGGCTGGCGATGGTGCGATCGCATTTCCAGGCATTGCACATTTCTCGGGTGATATCTGGCAGGCTCATGCCGGGTCGCCAGTGCCACTCGTCGGGATACAGCCCTGTTTCAAACTCTCCATGGAACAGAGGATCCATTCGGCTAGCGAGCTGCTCAGCAAACGCCTCTGGAAGAAAGTTCTCTAAAATGAGAAACCCGTCTTCCTGGAATTGCTTTATCTGGCTATCTGACAGCTGAATGGGCTGGTACCCAAGCTGGCTGATGGATGGGGACTGAATCTTCTGCTTCATGGGTTGCACCCTGACTCTCTATCTTACTGACCCGCATTTTATTTTTTTGACTTTTCGGAGGCTCGAAAAGTTGACAAAGTAAATAAAACACACTCTACTTGTCATAATAAGTTTCTCTCTAGAAGAAAATGTACGCTGTGTTACTTTTTGGCTGCTTGTCATGAAAAAGTAACGGATGTTAACGAGTGGTTAACGGCTTCCTAGAGAGAGTTTTGTGAAAAATTTAGAGGACCGCCAGGATGAAAGCTAAAGAATTGTTGAGTGCTCCTTTAACTGAACAGTCAACCGTTCAGTCCGGCCATCTCAACATTGTTACGAGTGACTTCGATGCGCGGCCTATGAGCTATCTCATAGGTGACGGGCAGCGTACGGGATACGAGCCAGAGCTAGCGCGGGCAGTTTGTAAACAGATGGGACTGACGCCGGTTTGGCATAATTTGCCGATGGCTGATTTCTATCAGGTGCTTTCATCGTCGGAGAAGAGCCCGTACGATGTTGTTTGGTTCAATCAAGCGATTACTGAAGCGCGGCAGCGGCTGGTGAATTTTACGCGCCCTTATGGTCTTTTTGATGAGGCTGTGCTGGTGAAAAAGGATAGTGGAATTGGGTCTGTGGCTGATTTGGCTGGGAAGCGAGTGGGCGGATTGGCGGATAGTACGAATATTGCACTGGTTGAAGGTTTTGAGGGTGCGATCGCTGTTCCTTATCCTGGTAGTGACAAAGTGTTGCCTGAAATGCTAGAAGCGCTGCGAGCCGGTGAAATTGACGCATTAATTGACGATGAGCTTGTCCTAGTAGTGGCCGCACAAGAAGATGACGGTCTGGATTTGGCGTTTAGTTTGCCGACGCAGGTTCCTTTCGCGATTGGGGTGTCTTTGCCGCAAAGAGAACTGTTAAATGCGATCAATGGTGCATTGGAAGCATTGATAGAAGACGGCACGATGGCACAGCTATGGGCAAAATGGATTCCGTGGAAGCCTTTTCCTTTCTCGTAGTGATAGATACAACCCTGTTGTGATGGGTTGGTTTTACTAAAAAAGGCAAGTTTTGTCCGCTTACTCATTTATTTTGGAGAGTTCACCGTGACGGGAGTGATTACTAAACCCAGTGCTTCAACGCAAACATCGAGCAAACCAACAGATTTACAGAACTATGTTTGGGCTGATGGAAGAGCAGAGAAAGTACAACAGGTGCGCGCCAAAATAGATGAGCTAGGTGTGGAGTATATCTACTACCAGTTCATTTCGATTACGGGCAAAATTACCGGAAAAGGGGTGCCTGCGGACCACTGGGAAGCGACTGCGAAAGGTGGGATTCAGCTGGTGTACGGGGCCACGGTGAATTTGGCGATTGATCGGCAGCAGCAGTATCTCGGCTACGGGCCGGAGTCGGCTGAGCTGGTTGCGATTCCTGATGTGGATACATTTTGTCAGCTGCCTTGGGACAAGCGGGTAGCGAGAGTTTACTGCGTGTGCTTCCGCAATCGTGAGGAAGAGGAAGATCCAGGCGCGTTTTTAACAGCAGATTGCCGTGGAAATTTGATGCGGCTACACGATGCGTTTCAGCAGAAGCATGGGTTGCAGCTGCGGCATGGGTGCGAGCCGGAGATGATGTGGCTGAAGAAAGGGCCGGACGGTAAGCCAGCCGGTGGGGTGACGAAGCCGAACTGCTATCACATTGATCAGTTTGAGGAGCTGAGGCCGGTTTTTCTCAGGGTGATTGAGTATAGCCGGGCGATGGGCCTGGACATGATTCAAGGTGACCATGAGGATGCGCCGGGGCAGCTAGAGCTGAACTTTATGTATGATGATGCGCTGCGGACGTGCGATCGCCTCACCACCTACCGGCAAATTTGCGCTCAGGTTGCCCGAGAATTCAACCTGATTGCCTGCTTTATGTCGAAGCCTTTTCTAGGTGTTTCGGCGTCAGGCTGCCACCATAATCTCTCTTTGTGGGAGGGAGGCGAGACTGCGATCAAAATGTTTGGGATGGAGAGTTTGCCGGGAATGGAGGGCAACTATACCTATCACAAGGGTGGTGAAAACACATTTATGCCGGTGCCGGGTGAGTCTCCTCGAATTCCTGGACCTGTGGGTCTGCATTGTATTGGTGGTGTGATTGCGCACCTTGGCGCGCTGACTGCGGTGGGTTGTTCTACTGTGAACTCTTACCGTCGCTTGTGGGATGCGGGATTCTGGGCACCAGTTTATTCTGACTGGGGCTATCAGAATCGAACCTGTGGGCTGAGAGTATCTGCGCCGGGTCGCTTTGAATATCGCGCGGTGGATTCTATGGTGAATCCGTATTTGATGGCGGGGGCGATGCTACAGGCGTTTGACGATGGCCTGAGTAATGAGCTGGACCCCGGTGAGCCGGAGCAGCGCAATATTTATGAGGCGATGGAAGCCGGTAAGCAGACGAAAAAGCTGCCGATGTCTTTGGGTGAAGCGCTAGACCGACTGGCGGACGATGAGGTGATTAAGTCTGCAATGCCAGGGGAGATGTATCGATTGTTTGAAGAGTACAAGCGTGACGAGTGGATTCGGTTTTTGGCAACGACCAGCAATTGGGATGCTGAAAACTATATGCACTGTCTTCCTTGACTGGCCTTCCTTAATTGGCCTTCCTTGGCTATGAACATGCAGGCAGGTTTGTTTGCGCGGTACTTTCGTTGTTGAACCTTGTTGATGTTGTTTCTGAATTTCCAACAGTGATGTTTACGATTCCGCCACTAATTTCTGAGTCTGAAACGCGAATTTGTCCTAGTTCGCCTGCGGGCAGCGTGTCGTCTACATCAATGGTGAAGCTTGCCGTGTCACCTGGAGCCAAATAAGCAATCTGTATCGCAAGTTCGGCGTCGCCGTCACCAACACCCTCTGCGGTAAGCTGCTCAATGTCACCTTCCTCTACTTCAAAGGGTTGAAAAACTTCAACACCTGCACCAGTTGCAGTGGTATCAAATATCAGCTTGCCAGCACTTTGCGACAGATCAAAGTCGATCATCAGCTCGTCGAGTGCGCACGATCCTATATTTGTAATGACGAAGCGGTCTTTGGGTGCGCTTTCAACAAATTCGATTTCGACCAGGGAGTTTGTGTTGGTAACTGAATCTGGCCCTTCAACTGGAGGGTCTGTGCTGACAATGGATTCTGGCTCTTCAGCTATGGAGTCTGCGTCGACCGCTGAGTTTGGTGGTTCAATGGCCGAGAGAGCACACCCGCTCAAAAACGCTATTAGCACATACAGACATACCTTTTTCCCTAAAATCATCGCACTGCCTTTGTTACTATCCGAAGCCTACCAACTATGATGGACCAAGTTATTGGTAGTGTGGATTGACCACTTTTTCTCGTAAAACATTCTGAAGATTTTTGTGGCCTTGTTTTGTTGCATTTGTTATCAAATTTGTTTCGTTCTGTTGCAAACGTTAAGGCATTCTATTGTATGCAAGGAGGTATCTCACTGTTTATGCGATCGCTGCATCGATCCCAGACGAAACCTGGATAGGAGACTAGTCTTTTTGAGGGGGATCGATCATTGTGTATGGCAGTGAATTGAGAAATGAATCAGTATGCCGAACAGCAAGCAAACTCTCGTCGTTGTTGGCAATGGTATGGTCGGGCATCGGTTGCTTGAACTGATGGTCGCGAAAGGTGCCCTTGACCACTGGAATCTGATTACGTTTTGCGAGGAGCCACGAGTTGCTTACGATCGGGTTCATTTGAGTGAGTACTTTACGGGTAAAACTGCCGCAGATCTAACGCTGGTGGAGCCTGGGTTCTACGACGAAAATGGGATTCGGATTTATGTGGGCGATCGCGTCACAGAAATCGACCGAGAGCAGCAGCGAGTCACCTCAGCTAATGGCGTCGAGATTACCTACGATCGGCTGGTGCTCGCTACAGGTTCCTATCCATTTGTGCCACCGATTAGAGGAAACGACGCGACGGGCACGTTTGTATATCGCACTATCGAAGATTTGGATGCGATGAAGGCTTACGCTAAGCAGTCTCGCACGGGTGTTGTTGTTGGCGGTGGTTTGCTGGGCCTAGAATGTGCGAATGCGCTGAAGTCTCTTGGGCTAGAGACGCATGTAGTAGAGTTTGCGCCTCGGCTGATGCCGGTGCAGATAGATGAGGCAGGCGGCGCAATTCTCAAGGAGAAGATTGAGGATTTAGGGGTACAAATTCATACCAGTAAAGTCACTACAGATATTGTGAGTGAGGATGGCAAGCTGGTGAATATGCAGTTTGCCGATGAGACTTCGCTGCAAACAGACATGATTGTCTTTTCGGCAGGGATTCGTCCTAGGGATGAGCTGGCACGAGAGTGTGGCTTGCAGCTGGGTGAACGGGGCGGGATAGTGATTGATGAGGCTTGCCAAACCTCTGACCCTAATATCTATGCCATTGGAGAATGCGCACTGTATCAAGGACGCATTTTTGGCTTGGTAGCGCCGGGGTATCAGATGGCGGAAGTGGCAAGCGATGATTTGCTGGCGGTGAGCGCTGCGCAACAGTTTACTGGGGCGGATATGTCTACCAAGCTGAAGCTGCTGGGTGTGGATGTGGCCAGCTTTGGTGATAATTTTGCGAAGACGCCAGGAGCGAAAGAGCTGGCTGTGGTGGATGCGATCGCAGGCACTTACAAAAAGCTAGTCGTGTCTGCTGATGGCTCTTTACTGTTGGGCGGCATTCTTGTAGGAGATGCGGCGGCTTACGGTACCTTGCTCCAGCTAATGCAAAACCAGATGACGCTGCCAGCTAATCCGCTGAGCTTGTTAGTTCCTGCTAGCGATGGTGCACCAGCCACACTGACGATGGAGAGTCTGCCCGATACGGCCCAGATTTGTTCTTGCAACAATGTGAGCAAAGGTCAACTTTGTGAGGCTATCCAGGTAGACGGTATTACGGACTTGGCGACGCTGAAAAAGTGTACGAATGCAGGCACGGGCTGCGGTGGCTGTGTGCCCTTGGTGAAGGATGTGCTGACATCCGAGCTGAAGAAAGCTGGGGTAGAGATCAACAATCACCTATGTGAGCATTTTGCCTATTCTCGCCAGGAGCTTTATCACCTGCTGCGCGTAGGTGAGATTAAGTCTTTTGATGAGCTGCTCGCTAAGTATGGCACGGGCCACGGCTGCGAGATTTGCAAGCCAACGGTGGGGTCCATGCTGGCGTCTTCTTGGAATGAGTACGTGCTAGAGACGCCTCATGTGGGGCTGCAAGATACTAACGATTCGTTCCTAGCGAATATTCAGAAGGATGGTACTTATTCTGTCATTCCTAGAATTCCGGGCGGAGAGATTACGCCTGAGAAGCTGATCGTGCTGGGGCAGGTGGCGCAAGAGTTTGACCTGTATACCAAGATTACGGGTGCTCAGCGGGTAGATCTGTTTGGCGCACGGGTAGATCAGTTGCCGCTGATTTGGCAGCGGCTGGTGGAGGCTGGGTTTGAGTCTGGCCATGCCTACGGGAAGGCGCTGCGAACGGTGAAGTCTTGTGTGGGCAGCACTTGGTGCCGGTTTGGGGTACAGGATTCTACGAGTTTGGCGATTGAGCTGGAGCTGCGATATCGAGGGCTGCGATCGCCTCATAAGCTCAAGTCGGCAGTGTCTGGCTGTACACGAGAATGCGCCGAGGCTCAAGGCAAAGACTTTGGCATTATCGCGACCGAGAATGGTTGGAATCTCTATGTCGCTGGCAATGGTGGAATGAAGCCACAACATGCGACATTGCTAGCAACAGATTTAGACAAGGAGACTTTGATCAAATACATCGATCGGTTTTTAGTGTTCTACATTCGGACTGCTGACAAG
>JBHJIY010000205.1:0-24539 GCA_050042985.1 Phormidesmis sp.
AAATATCTCTACTATCTACTGCGAATTTGAAGATCCGAGACGCTATCGTGACGCTGTGCAAACCGTTGAAACAGCGAAAGCACAAGGTCAGCAGGTGGAGCTGTTCATCGCCCCACCGCGTATCACCAAACCCAGCGAATACTACATCCTCGACCAGGTGCGCAGAGCCGGTGCAGATGGCTACCTCGTCCGCAATTACGACCAGCTCGCTTACTTCGCGGGCGATCGCTGTATTGGAGACTTTTCTCTTAATGTCGCAAACCCAATTACAGCCGCATATTTCAAATCAGAATTTGGACTAGAGAGACTAAGCGCCTCTTACGATCTCAACGTACAGCAGTTAGAAGATTTGCTAGAAACAGCGCCCGCCCACTGGTTCGACATCACGCTGCATCAGCATATGCCGATGTTTCATATGGCGCACTGCGTATTCTGTGCGTTTCTATCTGAAGGAACAGACTTTACAAATTGCGGTCGGCCTTGCGATCAGCATGCAGTTAAATTGCGCGATCGCACCGGCACCGAACACATCCTCCAAGCCGACGCTGGCTGCCGCAACACCGTATTCAATGGCCGCGCCCAAACTGGCGCAGAGTTCCTCACTCGCCTAGTCGAAAAAGGCGCGCGTCACTTTCGCATCGAATTCCTAGATGAAGCGCCCGAGCAAGTCGGCAAAACACTCGAAGCCTATCAGCAGCTACTCACAGGCGAAATCAGCGGCGCACAGCTGTGGAAAGCCCTCAACCTTTCTAGCCAGCTAGGTGTCACCCGAGGCAGCTTAGAAAAAGGGCATCGATAGCAACCGACAGAGTTGCCCTTTAAACAAAAGGACACAATACAATTAGGGAAGCCCTCTAGAAAAACTATGCAAAAGGAACTCACTATTAGAATCGATGAACAGGGATATGAAGGACTCTACAAGTTCATAGGTAAAGATGCTATCAGTCAATTCATAGGAAATCTTGTGCGCCCACATGTGACTGAAAGCGACCTTGAGGCTGAATATAAAGAAATGGCAGCAGACCAAGCGAACGAATCAGCAGCATTGGAGTGGTCTGAAGCATTTATCGGAGATGTTTCTTCTACAACTGAGAAAATGTCAGCGGTGGTAACGTCACCAATACCCCATTCGGCAGCTTCACCTGCACGGTAAATTGCTTTTCCCAATCTCCAAATACCTGCGTATACAAACAGGCGGGATTGCTTGTCCATCGCAGATTCTGTCCCGAATGCAACAGATTGCTTTCTGCAATCGTCAGCTCAGTATCAATCGGCAAATAGCCATTGTTTATAGGGATTAACACCAGCAACAGACTCAGTCCCGAATCCATATCAGATGTGAGCAGAGTATCTTCTGTCCAGACCAGTGCGTGCAATCGCAAGCGATGCTCAGCAGCCGATATATCAGCAAAAACACCGCGTGAGTCTTCGCCGTAGGTAACTTCAGTATTCTCAAATCGCATCACTATATCGGCCAGTTCTGTGTCCGAGAGAGGTAGCCAAGCAGGTTGTTGTTTAAAGCGCGATCGCCGATTCTTATTATCTGTAA
This sequence comes from Phormidesmis sp., assembly GCA_050042985.1. Classification (GTDB taxonomy): domain Bacteria; phylum Cyanobacteriota; class Cyanobacteriia; order Phormidesmidales; family Phormidesmidaceae; genus Phormidesmis. Next base: position 1,550 of record JBHJIY010000205.1, read on the forward strand.
GCACATGCGAAGATAGTATTTCTGATGGCTGCGGCTGCGAAGTCTGTTGTTCCAAAGACGCATCGTTCATACGAAAATTCTCTCTTAGCATCTCTCTGACCAATTGATATGGAGTTTCAGCAGACCTTATCTCAGTGTTTTTGTTCTGTTTGCAGGCTGTAGAACGGGTTGTGCGAGTTGCCAAAAAGCCAAAAGAAACATAGGTGAATCGAAAGCCACAGTCCCTTCTTCAAATCAACTATGGTAGATTCCGCACTATTATCAACCTTTCACACCGCACACAGCATACGCTTAGTAAACCCAGCACAAGTGCAAATATGGCCAATACAGCTATTGGAAACGGCAGCCGTTTACGGATTCAGTTCAAACAGCTTTGCTAACCGCTGACGAATCCACATCAGCGGGTTACTCACCGTATCTGCACCACCCACTTCAACTCCCAACGCCTTCAAAGAATCGCTTCGCAGAGACAGCTCCTCCGAAATATGGTCAGCCAGCTCAGGATGCCGTTGCAAAATGGGCTGCAAATTACTGCGCTCTACCACAAACAGCAAGGTATCTTCCAACGCACGAATACTGGCAGAACGCGGCGCATCTAGCAGTAAAGACATCTCACCAAAAAATTCGCCTACGCCTCTAGTCGCCACCACTTGGTCATTGAGCTTCTTCAAGTACACTTCTACCGAGCCCGACAGCACAATATAAAAGGAACTACCCGGATCGCCCTCTCGAAAGAGTACCTCTCCCGATTTGAATGACTGCCGGTAGCCATATTCAATTAACTGTCGCAGTTCCCAATCGCGGCACTGCGCAAAATAAGTAATTCGACGCAGTAGCTCTCGCAGATTAATCGATCCTAGCTCTAATGGTGATATGGAGGCACTTGCTGACATCACGGGCGAAGCGCCCATAGCAGAGGCAGTAGAAGCAATGTCTTGATCTTTCGGACGCAACATTGCCTGTATCTGATCGATATCTTTTATGTGTAGATCTGTTTGAGGGAAGGGGATTTCTACTTTTCTTAGGGCGAGTTCGGCTGCGATCGCATAGTTCAGCGCACTCCGAATCGGGGCCGTCTCAATCGGGTCATCAATCCACACCAACAGCTCAAAATTCAGCGAACTATCACCAAAATCGGTAAACCAAACCTTGGGCGAAGGCTCCCGCAGCACCCGCGACTCCCGCCGCGCCGCCGCGAGCAACGCCTCCGTCACAATCATCATGTCACTGCCATAGGCCACACCCACCGTCATATGCAGCCGCGACCGAGGATCTTCATAGCTCCAGTTCACCACATTGTTATCAATAAACCGACTATTTGGCACAATCACCGACACCCGGTCCAGCGTCCGCACAATCGTAGAGCGCGCCGAAATTTTCTCCACCGTCCCCATCAGCCCATCGACTTCAACAAAATCCCCCACCTTAATCGGCTGCTCAAACAGCAAAATCAACCCACTCACAAAATGGCTCGCCAGCGTCTGCAAGCCAATGCCAATACCAATACCCACCGTCCCGGCCACCAGCGTCAGCGACGCCAAATCCAACCGAAACGCTTGAAACACACTCAGCCCGCCAATGGCGACCAGCGAATAAGTAAGCAGAGTCGCCGCCGCTTCCCGTCGCCCCCGGTTCAGCCGCATTGGCTTAAAAATCAGCCGCTTAACCAGCTCACTGATTAAACGAGCCACCAGCACAACGTCTACAAGGCAATCGAGCATCATCAGCAGCTCACGCAAAGTGAGCGTAGAGCCTGCTATCGGCAGCGTTTTTTCAAACAACGAATCTAAAAAGTTCATACGTATACGGCGCTACGTCACCGACTCTCTCGAAAACGCGCCTTCGCATCCTCAAACGCCGTTGCCATCACCTGCTGAATCCGCTCTGGGTCCGGCTTCTTTCCACCCATCAAATCACCAAAATAAGCACAGGCTCCTTCGCCCAGTGCCCACGTGTACCCCGCCGCCCAAGAGGCCGCCACTACACTGCCAAATCCTGGGATGAATTTAATCAGCTCGCGGCCAATGGCCTGAGCAAAGAAACCGCCTGCGATCGCACTTGCGACTCCACCGGCTTGCGATCGCGTCAGCTTCTGCCCATACAGCTGCCCCAGCAAACCCACCATCGAAATTTGCAGCGTCGTCAGCACCGGCATCGTGGCAAAGGGCAAAGGCACCGCCGCCAGCGTCGCCGCAATCACCGCAAACGCTGAAATATAGCGCCGCCCCACATCACGATACAAGCTACCCAGTTGAGCACTCGCCGCCGCCTGCTCATCAATCAGCTGATAAATCGTCTTCGCCTCAGCCTCAGGCAACAGCTCTGCCAACGCATCACGCAACGCATCTTGACCATAAAAAACAGGTGTATAGCCATCCTCTTCCAGCGTAAAGTCCAACAGCACCGCCCGGTCAAAGCATCCCTCAAAAGACGACCGTAAGGCGTCATACGCTCGCATCAGCTCATCTAATGTCGGTGGATAATCAGGATGATCTTCCTGTTCTAGCGGGTATAGCTCGTGTAAGCAGGTCACCGCCAGCAAGCACGGCACATTCGGATGATTCTGACGTAGCTGCTGCGCAATCTGCCGCAAATTATCGACTGCGAAGTCCGTAATCTTCACCGTCAAAATCAAAATTCGTGCACAGCGACTCTGCGCAGCCAGCTCCTGAGAAAGCTCCTGAACAATATCGTCTGTCTGCTGGTTGATATCGCCAAGGCCCACCGTATCGGTAAAAATCAACAGCGGTAAATCATCCGACGGGTAAGCGTAGCGAGCCGTATTTTGGGTGTGAGGCCGAAAGCCCTGACCCACAATTTCATCGGAAACACCTGTAAGCCCGCGCACAATTGAGCTTTTGCCAGCTTGAGGCTTACCCACCAGCAGTGCTTCGGTAGTGGGCAACTCAGCGCGCACCTCGGCTAAAATCTTAGCGACCTGCTCATCATCTACGCTGAAGTTTTTCAGCACATTTTGCGTCAGCTTATTCTGCGCACTCGCATACGCATCTTGCAGCGCTTTAGCATCTTTGGGTAGCCACTGAGCCAGCGGAGTCAGCCGGTTAGCAGCCTGCCGCCACAGTCCTATCGCACCTTTTGTGGCCTCATTGAGCATCCCCTTAGCACCTTTCGGCAGCTTATTTTGCCAGAGGGAACGTTGCCCAGAATTCCCTGTAAGCTTCTCCGTAGTAGGCCTGTTTGCCAGTTTATCGCTAGGCTTGTCTACCGGTTCATCAACAGATTTACGTGAAGCGCTCACTTCAGAGGAAGGCTCTGAAGGATCACCCGGCTCGCCCATAATATTGCTCCCAGCTAACAACCAACCCCTACATCAAACATCCTTATTCTATTAGATTATTCACTCCGCACTGCCTGGCCGATATTCGGCCGAAAGCTCCAGCTGCAAAATCCGCTCCTGTGCGATCGCCAGCAGTCGCCGTACCCGCCAGTTATCAATCCCCACACCAATCAGCACCAGCGCCATTAACCAACTCAAAAGGTTCGTCCGCTGAAAAACCGCGCTCTTTGCCAACCAAAAGCGTTGAAAAGAAGCCCTCAGAGCGGCAGCGTTAGCCGCACTCACTGGAGTCGCTTCCGCTACAGATTCCAGCAGTGGCTTCTTTTCGGGAAACACCGGTCGAATCGGCTGAACATCATTGGGGGCATGGTGCACCGTATCCGCCCAGCCTTCTGCCCCTGCATCCAAGGACTCTACCGTCCGCTCCCCATGCTGAGATCGACTCATGGTTGCTGTTTTTCTCAGCCGTGAAATTTCCAGCTGCAAGTGGGGATTAGCACGCAATATCGCCGATAGTTCTTGAGCCTCATCATCAGTTAGGTTCTCCAACACATAGCCCGCTATCAGCTCGTTCCATCGTTCCATAGCATTATTCCATGTATCACTTGTGTGCCTGTCAAAGCTCAAGAAGAGTCAATTATCTCGCGTGGGTCTCATTAAGACAAGGAAATTTGTTAGCTATGCGTCAAAGCCAGACCAGAAAATAGGTCGACTTAATGTACAGACGACAGGACACCTACAGACGAAAAAGAACAGCTTGAGGAGCCATATCAGACGCCATACAGCTATTAAAGTATCAACTTTGATCAGCTTCTACGTAAATATATAGGCAATTCAACAAATTTGCTGGATTTGGCATTTACAAAAGCTTTAATTACCTTCTATAGAACAACTCTTGCTGCTCTCAAAAAGCCTTTCCCAAGTATTCGCAACCCATCACCAGTTCGCAGAACCACTGAAAACAGAAAGATATATCCACATCAACAGATTTAGTTCTCTCTATTCACATATGCGTGTATATATTTACGTGCTTGCGGAGGCTCTCTTTTGCTGTTCTACGCTTTTCCGTAATCTCCAAAGCCCGGTGGTAGTTACTCTCAGCAAAAAGGCAATCTGAACATAGTTGCAGCAGACCTCTGAAACAAAAGAGGTTTCGGCTACTCATTACTTGTTTATCTACCAACAATAAAGAGTTACTAAAAGATACTTTTAGCATCTTGTCGACGCTGTTCTTATTCTTGTCTTTTCTGTTTTTGACAATTCCAATCGGAGAAATTTCACTATGGCTTCTTTCCTGAATATTCGTAGCCTTGCAAGCACTATTGCCTGCGCTTCTGTCGCCCTTGTTGGCATCGTAAGTCCCGCGTTTGCACAAGACAGAAGCATCTGGCTCAATGACAACGGCCAAACAACCGTCACCGGCTATTTCCTAGAAGGCGAAGATATCTACGCTAGCTGCGACGAAGACTGCATGGATTTGGACCTGTTTCTATACACTGAGCTAGGTGTTTTAGTCGATTCTGACGACGAGCTTGATTCATTCCCTATCATCACAGCGCCTTACGAAGGCACTTTTTCTGTTCAGGTAACAATGCCCTCTTGCACTCACAGCGCAGGATGCAGCGTCTCTCTTAGCTCTGACTACGGCTTCTAAAAGCGACGGGTTAGTCCAGTCAGATTCGTTTTTTCAATAAGCACACAGCGAAATTTTCAAGCGTTCGCGTGAACATCAAAAGGAGATGATTCTAATGGAATCATCTCCTTTTTTCTATGCAATTTTCGCAGACCACCAGTAAATCAGAAGACCCGTAAATCAAAAGACCAATCAAAAGACCAGTAGATCAAAAGACCAGTAGATCAAAAGATATGAGAAAATACTGAAGCGCTCAGCACAGCTGTTCTCCCGCGATCGCCCCATGCATGTTTTCTAGTCTCCGCCTATGGCTTCTCTCTCTTCACCGCACCCCTTCTCCAATCTACCGCCTATGGGCTGCGGAACATGGGCTTGGGGCAACCGACTTTTGTGGGACTACACCGAAAGTATGGACGCCGAGCTAAATGCTGTCTTCGACCATTGTGTAAGGAATGGTGTCACCTTCTTTGACACTGGCGACTCCTACGGAACAGGTAAGCTTAGCGGCCAAAGCGAAAAACTCCTCGGCCAATTTACAGCCAACTACAGCGGCCCAAACAAAGACCAGATTTGCCTAGCTACCAAGCTCGCTCCTTACCCATGGCGACTCACGCGGCAATCCATGATCACCGCTGGGAAAGCCTCTGCTCAGCGTCTGGGCCATCTCAATCTTGTGCAAATGCATTGGTCGACGGCGAATTATCTACCGTTGCAAGAAGGGCCCTTACTCGACGGCTTAGCAGACCTTTGTCACCAGGGCTTTGCCGATGGTGTTGGCCTCTCAAACTACGGGCCAAAGCGGCTCCGCTGGGCCCATCAGCGGCTGAGTCAGCAGGGTATTAAAATTCATACGTTGCAGGTGCAGTACTCTCTCCTCTCTACTTATCCTGTTACTGAGCTAGGGCTCAAAGAAGTCTGCGACGAGCTAGGAATTCAGCTGATTGCCTATAGCCCACTAGCACTTGGGCTCCTCACTGGCAAATACACTCAAAAATCCGATTTGCCCAAAGGGCTCAGAAAATTCGCGCTTGGAAGTATGCTGCCAAAGGTTCAACCACTGCTTGAGTGTTTGAGTGCGATCGCGGCCGAAAATAACAAAACCATGGCCCAAGTCGCTCTCAACTGGTGTATCTGCAAAGGCACCCTCCCTATCCCAGGGGCCAAAAACCTATCACAGGCACAGCAAAATACAGGGGCCCTTGGCTGGCATCTTACAGACGCAGAAGTTACCGAACTCGATCAGGCTTCGGCAGCATGTGGGAAGCAAATGGTTCAGAATATATTTCAAAGCCGGTAATAGTCATGCCCTCTCCTCTCTCATGGTCTCAACTTCAAACTCTGACGACTTTTTCTCGTGACACCATCAACGGACCGACAAACCCACAATCGCGCTTGCGCCTATTTGGTCAAGCCGAGTCAGATTTACGGGTCGTCCTCTACCGAGACAACCATGCCTGGTGTCCCTACTGCCAAAAGATATGGCTCTGGCTGGAGGAAAAAAGAATCCCCTACCGCATCGAAAAAGTCACGATGTTCTGCTACGGAAACAAAGAGGCCTGGTACAAAAAGATTGTGCCTTCTGGCATGCTGCCAGCACTCGCGCTCGATGGGCAGATCATCACAGAAAGCGACGATATCCTGATCGCGATAGAAAATACCTTTGGACCTTTGGTAAAAGGAATGACAGACCCAGCAGTCTTGCCCTTGCGGCGATTGGAGAGACTGCTCTTTAGAGCCTGGTGCGGCTGGCTCTGTCAACCGGGCGGCTGGTTTGGACAGGAAAAAGCCAACCGCAGTCAGTTTGTTCAAGTCGCACAGCAGGTGGAAGAGGCTTTGGCTCGCACAGCTGGGCCCTATTTCCTATCCGACTTCAGCACAGCAGACGTTATCTTTACGCCCTACGTAGAGCGAATGAATGCCAGCCTCTACTACTACAAAGGCTATTCCCTACGAGAAGAAAACCCTCAGCTGTCCGATTGGTTCGATGCGATGGAAAGTCGTGACACCTATCGCGGCACTCAGAGCGATTTCCATACCCACGTGCACGACCTCCCACCGCAAATGGGGGGCTGCTACGAAAACGACAGCCCACAAACCAGAAAAAATCAACAGCAAGTAGACGAAGGCCCTTGGTTTGGCCTGCCAGATGTGACCTACCGAGAACCACCAACAGCCAAAGAAGAAGCGCTGCACAGAGTGATTAAGCATCGGCAAAATATGGTGCGGGCCAACCCAGCGAGTGAAACCACCTTTGATGAGGCACTACGCTGCGCACTGACTCGCATGATGACAGGAGAGATCGCTAAGCCACCGACAGGTAGCGATGTGGCACTGCGGTATTTGCGCGATCGCATCAACGTCCCCCGCGACATGTCCATCTACGCAGCCAAGCATCTACGCACCGCCCTAGAAGCAACCGCTGCCCTCGCCGGAGACCAGCAGGGCCCACCGATTCCTATCCGGCACCGACGCGATCAAAATCCGATTGACTTTGCAGCTCAGCGAGCATCGTAACCCAAAACCTACAGCCAGCTCCCCAACAAAATATAAGCCGCCCAATAGGCGGGATGCCGGTACTGTAAATCATTCATCAAGTAAAGCTGCGCCTTCCGCAGCGCACCGGCTCTCGTTGCCCCCGGCTGAGTTAGCTGCTCATAAAAATAACGAACAAACTCCGAAGTCGCCTCATCGTTGACCGCCCACAGAGAACCCAGCGTACTGCGAGCACCGGCTTTAATGGCTACGCCCGATAGCCCCAGCGCAGCCCGTTGGTCACCGCTCGCCGTTTCGCAGGCACTTAGCACCAGTAGCTCTATGCCCTCGCGTCCACCCAAGTTTGCCTGTAGCATCTGGCTGATATCGCGCACGTTAATCAACTCATCCCAAGCCAGCAAAAAAGTCTCCTCAGCCGTAGAACCAAACTGCCCGTGAGTAGCCACATGAACGACCGGATACAGCGTCGACTTCAGCCGACGAGACAGCGATTCTTGCGTGAACGCCTGATTGAGCAGCACCGTATTATCTCGAATGCTTTTAGCAACCCCTTCTACTTCCTTAGCCACATAGGGCAATGGCAACAACCCTTGGCGGGCTTCTGTTACACCTGCAATTAGTGCACTCAAGCTGTCCACCTTCCAAGGCTGAGGGTTCAGTAGCTTAAGTCCCGGCGTAAGCGCAACAGCATAATCTTCAATCAAGAAATGCTCACCATCGTACAGCGCAGCCATAGGAACGCTTTGCAGTGGGCCGTCCAGGACAAACACCAGCGTTTCCACGCCGCTCGCATCAATCGCGGCTCTCGCAGGTGCAATCAACCAGTCGTAAACCTGCTTGCCCAAAGGAAAATACTCTCGTCGGCTCTGAATCACTAGCTGCTGACGCAGCTGACGAGAAATATCTTTTACTTCACGCTCAGAAATCACCGTAGAAAAGTGTTGAATCGGTTGATTGGGCAAGTGCAGAATCACCGACAAACTCTCTCCTAAAACAACGGTATAAACAATCGCGGCCTTTTGGTCGGCCTGATTGATATCGATAGGCTGTACGTCTAAACAGGCTTCCTGGAAATAGTTGTCGAGTTCGGCAAGTCGCAAAGACTCAATCACGTTTTGAGCACTAGCCAGATTTTTTTGATAATCTGGCGATTGAGGGTCGGTTTTGAGCAGCAGGCTCACCATCTGCCGATAAATAGGCTCCACATTCTTCTGAAACGAAAACTGAGTACTGCCATCAGCGGCGCTAAGATCTCCACGTAAATGAGAAAGCGTATTGACTGACTGAGCATAGGCATCCAAGGCCTTCGATACAGAGTGCGCCGGGTTCAGGTCGGTTTTCCAAAGTCTTCCTAGCTGCCACTGCCACTGATAAGTGATGTCTGTTGCATTTTCAGCGTAGCCAATAGCCAGTGCTCGCTGAGTCAGATCTTGCGCGATCGCCCACTGTTGAGTCTGTTCATACACCTGGCCCAGCGTACCTAGCGCATAGGATTCAGCTCTGCGATCCGACAAGAGCCGTGCTTGCTCAGTCGCCCGCTGTAGCTGCTGAGCAACTTTGTGCAAGTCGGGAGAGAAGGAAGTTTGAGCCTGCTGCATTTTGATCAAACTGTTGGCCCAGTTTATCTGTTGATAAACCGCCAGTCGACTGGCGGGCACATGATCAAACTGCGGCTGAATCGCGGGCCATAGCACCGCAGCTTCAGCCCAATTATCTATTTCTACCGCGAGCGACAGCTGAGCTAGCTCAATAGGAATCACCTGGCTCACCGTTGAAGCTGAGGAGAGTCTTCCTTCAGGCATTTCAGCGGTCAACGCGGCCAATGCTCTCTGGTAAAAGTCCTGCGCTGACGCCGTATCTCCCTGCCGCTGCGCAGTATGTCCTAAGCTCAGCAGCGTGGCACTAATCTGGGTCGAGTCATGGAGCTGAGTGGCTACATCAAGCCCTTGTATTAGTGCGCTTTGCGAGGCGCTTAGCTGACCGCTCAATCGCAACGCTTCTCCCACCCGTCGTAAAGCTGTCGACTTTAGAGTGGAAGCAGGCTCAGTATCCAGCGCCATCACAACTGCTGATAGCTTATCTAGCGCCTGCCGATAAAAGCCTAGCTCGCGTAGAGCCTGTGATTGATTGATTTGGGCTCGGTGGTAGCCCATTGTGTCGTTGCTGTGCTGGTAGGCCTCAGCCGCTCGCTGCCAAGTATCGAGCGCTGTTTCTAGCTGACCGAGCGATCGCTGCAAACTGCCCTGAGTCATCAGCGATCGCGCCAGTACTGCGCCCCTAGACATTACCCCCGTCGCCGCTGGATCCGCTTCAGACGGAATCAATTCCAACCCCTGATAAATAGCAGCCTGCGCCTGCTCCCAGTGTCCTAGCTGCTGATAGCTGAGCGACAGATTACTCAGCGCACTGGCCTGGCCTAGCGCATTCTGCTGAGCCGCGTAGGCATCGGCTACTGTTTGCCATTGGGCGATCGCCTCCACAAATCGCTTCTCACGATACTGCACTCTACCCAATGCTTCAGCTTCGGCTAGTGTAGGTTGCGACGTAGAAAGCTGAGACAAGCCAGGCACCTCCACCGTAGAAAAATCAGCAGTGAAGACAGGCTTATGCGCGATACTCCGCAAAGGTAACTTCGCCATCGCCCCCCAACTAAAGCTAAAACTAATCCAAAAACCTAACAAAACAGACGTCAGTAACTTAATGACGCGCCAAGATTGCCTCAGCGTTTTCACCTTACGCAAAGGTGCGCGAGCAGACATTGGGTTTCTCATAAGGCTCTTCCTAGGCACTTCTAGACTCGGCTCTAGCTGGAACAGTGAGCTGATGAAAAAGGTGCAGAAGCACTGCGTGATGGCTGCGCTGTTAAAACAATCTGTCCAGCGGCGTCAGTCTGCCAGTCACGCGCTTCTGTCCACTTATTTACGTTTGCGGCAGCAGCCTGAGGACGGAACAACACTTCATCCACAGGTGACCCTGGAGCAAGTTTATCAACGCGACTATCGCCGCCAGCATCACCTAAATCCACAACCGCATCGTGTATCTCTATCGCACCCGTTGGCGTCATCGGGATACCCCCACGCGCAGTCACAACAAAGCGATTGCCGCTAGCACCACACCGCTGAGTCACTGTCGTTGACTCGTCCAACGCCTGTATGGCAAGTATTGTTGGCGTTACTGTCGGCACCGTCACCGCCTGGTTCACAGCGGTCGTGCCACTAATGCCAAACTGAGAGCTCGCATCGATATCGCTGGTCCCATTACCTGCGATCGCCATCCTCGGCGCAATCCCATATAGCCCCAACGTGTTGATATTAATATTGCCACCGCGCCCCTGAGTAGATTGAGCAACAATATCTGCATCTTCTAGCCCTATCACAAAATCCGCATCTATCGAGATATTGCCCCCATCGCCTATCCCCTCACCAATAGCAGTACTTGTCGAAACTGTGCTACCACGTCTTAATACCAAAGCCTCTAAATCATTCAGCCGGATATCTCCTCCATTTCCAGAAGCCAGAGCTGCTGCTGTAATCTGCGCCCCTGTATCCAACTGCACAGAACGCGCACTCAATGCCAAATCACCAGAATCACCGCTGTTGAAGCTTCCCACCGATACTTGCGCACCATCGGACACAGATAACGTACCTGTGCTGATAGTTAAACTGCCCCCTGGACCTGTCACCCGAGAGCTATCCACCTCTTCCAAACCTGAAGTAGCCACAATTCGACTCACCGAAGGGCCCACCGCCGTAGAAGCAAACTGTAACCTCAAGATCTCCAAAATTCTACGCGAAACTGGAGCCGTAGAAGTCGGTGCCCTACCCACCACATCTACGCGATCGCGCGCACGAATTGTAATATCACCGCCCTGCCCTGAACCGCCAGTCACAGACTCCACCTGAGACCCGTCCGATACCAACAGCCGCCGCGTGTTGATCTCTATATCCCCACCTGCCCCATTGCCAATAGAAGAAGCCGTTATGTAGTTTGGCGTTTCCAAACTCGCACCTGTCAGCTCAACAGAATCCTCGGCATTAATAACCACATTGGCACCTGCACCCAACGCACCCAACGCAATTCCAGCAAGCGTAGATCCGCCTCTAAGCGCAAATCGCCTAGAGAAAACCTCCAACTGACTACCCTCCGTCACCGTACTCAAAAAGTGAGGGGAAAAGATAATAGAGCGACCGCCCAGCTCTACAGCGTCTTCTGAAACCAACGAGATCTTGCCTGGCAAAGCAGCACCTGTTACATAGTTGGTAATCGAGGAAGCCTCTGTCATGTAGAAATTTCGGCTACGAACAAACACTTCACTGCTACTGCCAGTTACATCTACATGTGATCCTTGTGTCAGCTGAACATCTCTAAAGGTCGTTGCCTGCTCATAGCCAAAAGCTCGCCTAGAAGTCAAAGAGACCTTACTATTAGGACCGACACCGCCAAGCTCTACGCGTCCGCCATTCGCCGTTAGATGACCGCCCTCCAACAAAACCTGACCACCTAGCAAAGCCAGCGTTTTTCCAGGCTGCACCTGTAAACCTGCTGGCTGAACGTCTTGATTCGGCAAAATATTGAAACCGACCTGAGAGCGATTGACAATTGGATGAGCGGTTGAGCCGAACTGCAAACCCGTCGGTGTACTTACCGTAAGCAGAGGTGTAGACATATCTGCTGTCCCAAACTGTTTTCCATTTGGGAAAAGGACACTTTGCGCCGTGCTCGCAAAAAAGGAGCCCGGGAGCGCTAATGCCGCATCCGGACCAAAGATAATGCCCTGAGGATTTAACAAAAACAGATCGGCGTTTCCTGTAACGGCCAACGTACCATTGAGGGTAGAAGCATACTCACCAGACACTCGGGTAAAAATATTAGCTGCGCTACCTGCTTCAAACGTAACGGTGACACCATCTGGAATGCTAAACTCGCGGAAGCTGTGAAATAAACTATTACCCTGTAGACTGCTACCTGTAATCGTGCAATCTGCGTAGCAATTGGCACCACCATCCAAAACCGTATTCGTGGTGCCATCTGGATAGACACCGAGTGATTGACCGTAAGCAGCAAAGGTGGCCTGTCCATATCCCAGTTGCCAACCGCAGCAAACACCTATTAGCATTAAGCCATACTTTCCGATACGTCTGTGGAGGTCGGTAGCAGACGTAGGAGAGCTGTAAAGGGGCATGGCTGTTGCCCTCAAAAAGCATCAACTATTACAGATAAATTTTTCCCAATACAACAACATTCTTACCACCAAACGCTGTTGCTGTGAGGTTATAACACTCACGCAACACTTACAGAAAAATCTTGCTCTTTACGTAAAAGCTAGTTGAAGCCTTAGAAAAAATGTTCTCTGTAGCCTTCAGAAGATAGCAAAATTATCGGGCTCTTTATCCACAGCTTAAGTATCTTCCCTGTTTATGCATACTATCGTCTGTTTATAAAATACAAGGGTCGAAGGAACACACAGAGATTCTGTCACGAAAATATCATCTCTCTCCGTATTCGCCTAGCTGCGCTACATCAATAAAGCACACCGCCACACTCCCAAAGATCCTGTTCACCTCAAACTGCGCTTGAGCCAACTGTATGACTATCAACAAACTCGCTTATGTTTCTACCCTCGTTGGATTAGGTGGCCTACTCGGATTAGGCTTATTTACACCGGCAGCTTACGCAGAAATGACACAAGGCTTCTTCTCCGCCAAATCAGAACAATCTGGTGAGACTCTTCGCCAAGGATTACCCGGTAGACGCCTAGGGGGAGGCACTCGCGAAGGAGAGCAGATTTTTGCGGCGAACTATTCTTATCTGGCTGCTCTCACCCCATCAGACAATCTCAGCATCACGACTGCTGAGCAGCCTACGCTGATGTTCCATATCCCAGCCATGACCAGCGAGCAAACAGGTGAACTCGTCATCAGAGACGAAAAAGACAACATGGTATATGAGAGCGTCTTCCAAATAGGCAGTGAGGGAGGCATCATGAGCTTTGATACGGCCGAAGATACGGCCATGCCGATCCTCTCATTAAATGAGACCTACCGGTGGTACTTCTCTATTATTCCAGATGTCACAGACCGGGCAAGTGATATTGTTGTTCACGGCAACATTCGCCGAGTAGAGAGTGAAGCTTGGCTAGCACAGCAGTCGGTAGATGCATCAGAAATCACCGCACTGAGCAACACAAATCCGCTCATGCAGGCAAGAATGCTGTATCAGCAAGCTAACCTGTGGCACGATGCAGCCCTGATACTAGATGAGCTACGTCAAGCTAACCCGACCGACGAGGTGATCGCAGCAGAATGGGAGCAGCTCATTGAGTTTGCGGGTCTCACCGCTGTCATAAACATGCCCGAGCCCACCGTTCAAATTGGATTGAACTAGGACTCGATCCGGCCAAATGCTCAGTCATATTCAAACTAAACAGTAATATCACTGAAAAAGCAGCCAGACAAAAACAAAAAGAACGAGCAAAAAGCATCGCTCCCGGTAGCCTATACACAATGGCCAACAGAAGCGATGCTTTTTTGTCGTTTTCTCCAGACAGTCACACGAGAAACATTACAGCGCGACGTAGGAAAGCACCTTATCTACAGGAGGACTCCTCAGAAGATCGCTAGCGGCTTCCACTGTCAGCGGCTTAGCAAACAAATAGCCCTGACCGTATTCGCATTGCAACGCCCTCAGCTTGTCTGATTGGCTTTCGGTTTCAATGCCCTCAGCCACCACATTCATTCCCAAGTTGTGTCCCAAAGCCACAATCGTTTTCACCAATTCAGCAGAACCCTCTGTCGATTCCATTTCCATAATAAAAGAACGGTCGACCTTAAGCGTATCGATAGGAAATCGATGGAGATAGCTCAAAGACGAATAGCCTGTACCAAAATCATCAATGCCCAGTTTTAGATTCAAGGCCTTGAGCTGTAAAAGCACATCAATAGAAGCCTCAACATCGTCCATAACAACACTCTCTGTCAGCTCTAGCTTAAGGTCTTCCGGATTGAGACCGGTCTCTTGTAAAATTCGAGCGATTTGCTCGACAAGATCTTTCTGAGCAAACTGACGGCCCGATAGGTTGACGCTAATAAAAGGGGGTCGAGCTGGAAACTGCTGATGCCAACGCTGCGCCTGCCGACAAGCTGTTTCTAGCACCCACTGCCCAATGGGAATAATCAGGCCAGTATCTTCAGCAATTGGAATAAACTCCCAAGGAGAGATCAGCCCGCGCGTAGGATGCTGCCATCGAATCAGTGCTTCAAACCCAGCTACCGTCATACTCTTCAAACATATCAGCGGCTGATAGCAAAGGAACAGTTCTTGACGGCTTAGGGCTTCTCTCAGGTCAGCTTCCAGGCCAAGCTGATGAGAAAGGTGAGCACGCATGCCTTTCGCGAAAATCTCGCATCGGCCTCTACCCTGCATCTTTGCTCTTGATGTTGCGGTCTGCGCATCTCGTAACAAGTCCTCAGCATTGAGCGCTAGGGTGTTTGTAGGCTGCAAATGACTAAATGCAATTCCTGTACTGACTGTAGGAAAAATCTTTTGCGCCCCTGAGGCAATAGGTAACGTAATAGGTTCTGCCATTTTTTGGGTAAGTTCTTTGGCTACAGCAAGTGCGGCTTCTAGATGAGGCACATTCCTTAGCAAAACAACAAACTCGTCACCTGCGATACGAGCAATCTTCGCTTTCGCAGGACTATTTTGCCGGAGGCGTTTTGCCATCATTTGCAGTAGGCGGTCCCCAACTTGTAAACCAAAGCTTTCATTAAATATTTTAAATTTGTCAATATCCAACAAAATCACAGCCACCGAAGCATCGGAGGGGCGTCTTAACAGCTGCTGTAGATCTTGAATAATGAGTGCTCGATTAGGCAAACCAGTCGTAGAGTCATAAAAGCTTTTGCGAAACTCTCGGTAGACCAACAAACCTGCAACAGTCGCTACGAACGTCGTTGCTGGCAGCGCCAACGGTACCCAGACAGAATTGAAAAACAAGACTATTGTAAGCGTTGAAAGTCCGGCTAAGCCTGCACCGGTTGCCGCCAACAGGGCACCTGCATGCATAAATCGCCAAGCGATTAACCCTGCCCCAAAGCCCCATCCCAAGACCCAAAGCATCTCTCCCCACTGAGACCAAACTAAAAGCAAAGATCGCTCATTTATCGCTGAGCTGAGTAGCTGATGAGTCATTTGAGCATGAAGCGCTACACCCGGTGTCACTAGCGATTCCATGCGGCTAGAGCTAAACGGCGTGTAGAACAGGTCTTTTTGACTTGGCGCAGTCGTGCCAATAATAACAACACTACCGTTAATCCAGCGAGGGTCAAAGTCTCCAGCTAAGACTTGGCCAAGGGTAAGCTGTTTAGCAACTTTGTCTGAAGGATGGTAACGAACAAGCGTTTGGTAGCCTTCGGCATCAATTGCCTGATACCCACCTGCACCAGGCGTCAGATGAGGCAACCGGGTATCGCCTAGCTTAAGCGCGTCCGAATCGACCGTAATTTGAATATCTCGCTCAGCCAAGAATTTCTCGGCCAATCGTAGCGAAAAAGAATAGAAGTGCCTATCTCCTAACGCTGCGAACATGAAATTGCGGCGAACAACACCGTCAGGGTCTACAACAAAGTCAGTAAAGCCGACTCGACTTTCTGGCATTTGGAGCGGGGAAGGAACAGCAACATCACCTAGACGGTCTAAACGGGTAATGGTAATGACGTTGTCTTGCTGAAGTTGCTCGGCGAGCGCTGTGGTTCCGGGTAAATGAGGAACGTCACGATAAATGTCGAGCCCAACAACTTGAGGCTCATGCTGCTGTAACCGAGCTAAGGCCTGTGCAAAAACTCGATCAGAAAAGGGCCACTGCTTTTGCGATTGAATATCTTCTTCAGTAATAGCAACAACAACAATTCGATCGGCAATTCTCTCATCACCCATATCGTCATCGATATCGTTCAGTGATTGAGATTTGGGATTAAAGCGCCCTGCAAGGGTCCAGGAAGAGCCTAAGTCATCGTACTGAGCTGTCAGCTGAGTCAAGACGTCAAAGGCTCTCATCTCCATCGGTTGGAAAAAGCCCAACTGACTTATCGCAATCAGGGTTCCGGTGGTAGCACTGCTAAGCGAAATCGCACTCAAAAAGCTACAGTCACGAATTTTCTGTCGCTTCTTTATCAAACGGTTCTGCACGGCCACTGACTGAGTGTGCCACAACCTCTGCAAAATCTTAACAGCCACAGGAATAACCAGAAAACCATAGGGCAATTGCCCCCCCTTAAAGTGCCCATCTGTAAAGGAGATAGTCACGGCCCTGAGGCATTCGTCAGGCAGGTTACCAAAGGCTTACCCTTGGCCCACCTGGATACGTCCACCGAGCAGCAGAACCCGGACGCAAATCTAAGTGAACAAATCCATTTCCAACTGCCAAGCCACCTCTTGGATGATAATCCTTGAGTTTGTAGAAAACATCGACAACATCCATTCCTTCCACCCAAAAGTCTACGGCATCACCAGACATATGCCGGGAGATGCGCGCCCCCCCAACCCGACGATTGCTGATAGGATCTCGGTAACCAGAGGTGATTCGAATGGGGCGATCGCCCAAGAATGTGCGGACTTCGTCCATATACTTACACAGTCGAACAATCCGCTGGGTCACCGTAGCATTTACCGGAATGCGAGAGCCGCCTTTGGTAAGCTCGGCCCAGGTAAAGTTACACACACTCGGCTCAAAATACACCGGCTCATAAATTCCTACCGGACGGCTGATACCTGGGATAGAGATTTTTGGGCCGTAGTCAATAGGCTTAGCGGCTGGTTTTTCAGCTTCGGCTAAGCGCTTATCGGCAGGGATTTCTGCCGCTTTGTCTTTAGGATTGTTTCCAGGTTCTGTGCCTTCTAGCTGTGCGTGCAATCCATACACAAACCAGCGAATTGCTTGATAGCCTTTTATTGGCTGTGATAGCTGAACAAAGACATGGTCATCAGCGCTGCTATCTGGACGACCTTCGTGGGGAAAGTAATCAACAATATCTAAAGTCGTGCCAGACTCCACTTTTACCAGCTGATCGGGGAGGTTTTTCTCTTTTAGCTGAGAGGCCTGAACAGGCATTGCCTTGAAAAATGTATCGGCAGTCGTGATGATTTTCATAACGTATGCAGCGCGCTGACGGGAAAGGTGTGTAGTTGGTGGCCGATTTTCACCAAAGGGGTGTGATCGGTGTAACTCAGAATGCCCATACTACGTGAGGCCAGTTTCTGTGTGAGTTTACTCATTTTTGAGTGAGGGTCCAGACACCGTTCCAGTGTTCCGGCGGAGACTTTAACAACAAAGAAAGTCTGTCATTGTAAATTTTTGCGGTCTTGTTGTTTGGCACTTTTTCTAAAATTCTCTCAAAACAACTTTTAGCTTGATTGAAATCGCCCAAACGATAGTCAGCAATCCCCTGCTCAAAAATCTCTCTAACCTGTTCCAGCTGAACCTGCACGTGGGCGGGTTCTCCATCTAGCACGTGATAGATATCAATTGGCGCGCCTCGGCCTTTAACCACAACGCGATCCAAGAATTGAATTTGGTAGCGTTCAGGAGCGCTCAGATGAGCCAATGCCTGATCGCTCATCACCATAGAAACGCCATATAGCTTGGTCAGGCTTTCTAAGCGAGCCGTGAGGTTCACATTGTCAGAAAATGCATCACCCTGCATACGGGCCGATTCGCCGACCATTCCCACCATCATGTGACCAAAGTGAATGCCAATGCCCACAGCAATCGGCTGTGACAGATTGACCGAGATTCTATCGTCCTCATTGAGTGTGGCTACATTGCGCAGCTTGGCAATGCCCGCAGCCACCGCGTCGTCTACGCTCTCTGGGAATACGGCCATCATGCCATCTCCCAAATACTTCACAATAAAGCCATCGTGGTCGCGAATCGCTGGGCTAACCTGGCGCAAGTAGGCATTGACAAAGTCAAAATTTTCTTGCGGCGTCATCTTCTCGGATAGGGTCGTGAAGGCGCGAATATCGGAGAACATAACGGCCATTTCTTTGCTGACATGATCGCCAAGTCGAACATCGACAATACTTTCTTTTTTCAAGAATCGCAGGTACTCATTGGGCACGAAGCGGCCATAG
Organism: Phormidesmis sp.; assembly: GCA_050042985.1. Taxonomy (GTDB): domain Bacteria; phylum Cyanobacteriota; class Cyanobacteriia; order Phormidesmidales; family Phormidesmidaceae; genus Phormidesmis. The sequence goes on from JBHJIY010000205.1 coordinate 20,104, forward strand.
GAGTGGCTCGTTTTCGATAGCCGCAGATGTGCCTGAATTCGGGTTAGCAGCTCATCTTTAGAAAACGGCTTGGTCATGTAGTCGTTGGCACCAAAGTGAAACCCTGTAATCAGGTCTGACACTTGAGTTTTGGCAGTGAGCATGACCACAGGCAGCTCATGAGCCGGGTGAATTTCTCGCAGTTTTTGACACACCTCATAGCCCGACATTCGCGGCATCATGACATCCAATATCACCAGGTCAAAGGTCTGTGGCTTGGAGCTAGGCGTCTTTGGCTGCACTGGCGTCAGCAAAGCCAATGCGTCTGCGCCACTCAAAGCGTGGGTGACAGTGTAATTTTCTGAAGAAAGATGGTTGTTGAGAACCTGGACATTGATAGGTTCATCATCGACAACCAGGATGTTGAATTTGTGTGGGTTTAGGGTAGGGGGCAGCTTTTCCTTGGGCTTGAAGACTTTGGCTAGCGTAGTGGAAAGCTTGGCGCGCTGGCGAAGCGATCGCAGCTGAGTCAGCTCTCTCCTTTTGTTTACGCCACTGGTCTCAGTCTCACCATCGTCATTAACAACATTCGCCTTTACATTCGCCTCTATAAGAGAAGTAGCACAGTCTGAAGCAACCGGCAGGGTAAACGTAAACGTAGAGCCTTCACCTAACGCCGAGCGGGCCCAAATCTTACCGTCGTGAAGGCTGACCAAATGCTGCGTAATTGAGAGTCCTAAACCAGTGCCACCATAGCTCTGAGATGAGTTCTCGACCTGCTGAAAGGGTTGAAAAATATGCTCGATACGCTCCTGCGCAATCCCAATGCCTGTATCGGTAACAGACACTGCAACAAATTGAACACCGTCAGTGTCTAGCAGCTCAGCCGAGACGGTCACTTCTCCTTTCTCGGTAAATTTAATGGCATTGCTCACCAGATTCAACAATATTTGTTGAATACGATTCTCATCAGCATAGACCAGAGGTAAATCAGCAGTCGTGCTGTTATTTAGCGCAACAGATTTGCCTTTGAGTAAAGTACGACTGAGTGTTAGCACAACATTGATACTGGCAAATACACCCAGTGACTTGCAGTGTAAGGACAGCTGCTGCTGCTGAAGCTGAGAGAAATCGAGCAGATCGTTTACGAGACGCGTCAATCGGTGGGAGCTCGCGGCAATCATCGCCACGTTTTGCTTTTGGACATCGGTGAGCGCGCCAGCAGCGCCATCTAGCAAAGATTCCGCAATGCCGATCATGCCGTTCAACGGTGTTTTTAGCTCGTGGGAAGTGTTGGCCAAGAACTGGTCTTTCAGCTGATCCAACCGTTTGAGGGATTCATTTTGGTCGGCTAGCTGACGAAAGGAAAACTGTAGCTGACCGGCGACACTGTTGAATGCAGTGGCCAGCGTACCAATTTCATCCTGACTCTCTACAGTAATTTTGTGGTCGAGGTGACCGAGAGAGATAGCGTTTGCCGCGCTGGAGAGACGGAGAATGGGACGCGTGAGCTTAGCAGAGAGCACGCTGATGGCAACGCTGGTGACCAAAAGTGCGATCGCACCTGTCAACAAGGAGAGGTGGCGAAATAGTGTGGCCTCCTGAGAGAAATCGGCACGCGGTTGCAACAGCACAACGCTCCAGCCATTTGCCAGCGCTTCACCATGCGCAATCCAAGGCTTACCCTGCTCATCGGCAAAGTCGAGCGACCCTGTTTTGCCTTGTAGCACCATAGGGATAGCCCCAACCGTTGGCAACAGACTCGCTTGCCCAGCAGAAACTGACATCTGACGGGCAGACTGCTGCCGAGGGGGGCTTTTGTGGATGGAGCGTTGATAAATGGGGCGCTGGCGAACAGCGCGCCGATAAACTGATTGATGCTGGGCCGACGGATTGGATACTGCCGAAAGGACAGGACCAGCAGGTGAGGGCAGCTCACGCCTAGACTGTGCCAGTACTCGTCCGTGCTCATCTAAGACGAGGGCGTAGCCACGCTCACTCACTTGAGCTGTCTCCACCGCATTTTTGATTTCATCTAGCTGAGCCTCCATCATGACGACGCCTTCTATCGACTCATCCTCTGGTGTTGGCTTTATGGCCATAGAAGGCGGTGCAACCAAAGTACTAGCGTCGGCGTCGGCTATTGCCTGCTCAGCAAACTCAATCGATTGCCAAGTGAGCGCGTCAACCTGAGTCCCGGGACTGTTCGAATCGGCATCTTCTAGAAAATAGTCCTGCTGAAACTGGCGAATTGCACTGGCAGTGTTTTCCGCATAAATACTGTCGATAGGGCCTGAATAGTAACCCAGCGCCTGTAGACGCTTTTGCAAACGGGCGACTTCGGAAGTGCGATCGCCCAAATGCAGCGTCGGCTGAGCCACAATCGGCTTTGAAAACACTACCTTCGTATCGTTTTGCTCCGCAGAAAGAACCACGCGGCTACGGTCATCACCGGCGATCGCCGATTGAAACCACGCCTGATGCCGATAGTTTTTATGGGTGCGAGGTCTGGCACTGACGTCGGCGACGACGTCACCCTGCAAGTCTACCGTGACAACAGTTTCGACCCCAGTTTGCACAGTTCCATTTTGCGCGGATTGTAACACCGACAGCATATCTGGTAGCTGCTGCGATCGCTCCATCGTGGCAAAGTCTGCCTCAGCGCTCAGCTCATCGAGCATCAGCACATTGGTCTCATGCCACTGATTCACCTGTGCGCCGAGCACCTCGGCCTTAATCGCCATATTTTCTTGCGCTTCAGCTCGAAACAAGTTGGCCGCGCGGTAGCTGGCATACCCAATAGCCCCCCACAGCGGCGGTAAAATTCCGAACAGTACCAGCGCCATTAGCCGGAGCCGAAAACTCCCTGAAATGGTCCTTTGCACTGTATGCTCCTGATTTTATAGTCAGCTAGCAGAATAAGTAGCTACGCCGACAAGTCACTTTGCTCGCTAAGCCCTACAAACTATGGAGGGCTTAGCCACTACGCAGTAGCCGAGAAAAGCGAAAATAGATGTGTAATTTCGATTCGTGATTGCGATTGAGGTAGAAGCTGCACCGGAACTTTGTAATGTTTTACAATTCCTATATATAGGGTATGCATTCTGCTCGTCAGTATTTACACGGGCACTCCGCCGATTCAACTGTCACACTTCACCCACCGGCTTCGAAAGTTCGGTTTTATCTTCGATGGATGGCTATTTGCAAAACGAACCCGACCCACCTCCTGGATCAGACTTCCTAGCAGCCCATAAGATTGCTAACAAAACCGGCCCAAAAACTGCCAACGCCTCTACTTTTTCAATGGCACTTGAAAAAGTAGAGGCGTTTGTCGTAGAGACCTTTAGCCAAGAAATTGAGCAGCAGCAGCTTTACTATCATGACTGGAACCATGTCAACGATGTGGCAAGAAGGGCCCGGCTTATTTTTGATACTGTTGTTAGCTGTTGCCACGAGGTTGACCAACCGCCCAAACAAAGTGCAGCGATAGCCTGGGACCGGCAGAGAGAGTTGTTGCAGCTGAGTGCGATCGCTCACGACATGTTACAAATTTTCTCCCCGCAGCTATCGCCACACACGCCAAGGCAGCGGCAGAGCGGCCATAGCGAAAAGGCAACCATTGACAAGCTCACAGACTTTATAGAACAACTCAATCAGGCATCTGTGGAGGCATCTGGATCATCACCTTCGCAAGGTTTATCGCCAAATGCACTTTTTTCTTCAGCTGATGTTGCAATCATCCGCGAAGCGATTGAAGCGACTGTTTGTCAGTATGATCCGGTCGAGGGCTCTATTTATCAGCCACTGCTCTATTCACAGCATCGCGAGCAAAAATCGCTCTCGCTCGTAGCCCATTGTTTGGCCCTTGCAGATATCGGCACCCTCGGCATAGATGGACTCACTGCCTATACCAAAGAGGGTGGTCTACTACTCATGGAAGAAAACCTGGACATTCTGGCGTTTCTAAACAACAAGGACAAGTTTGACGATACGTTCAAAGAGAACTTGAGACAGCGTTTGCTGAAGCGCGCACGCTTTGAGGTATCGTTTGCCAAGGGCCGATTGGCTAGGCTAGATGCTGAGTTGCAAGGTTTGCCAAAAAGTGCCATCACGCTCCTCAAGCGCGACGTTTTCAAACATCTTACGCCTGACACTATTCACACAATAGAAACCATCACACCTACTGCCGAAGATACTTCGCTCGCTGAGCTTTTAGACTATTTTCAACTAGAGGATGCTCTGTAGATAGTCACTCGGGTTGCTCTTTCGTTGCATACTGAGAGTGTGGGATGAAAGAGGGACTGTATGAAGGTTGCCATTATTGGCTGTGGATACGTGGGCACGGCTGTGGCCAAGCACTGGAAACAGCAGGGATTAGACATATTGGTGACCACAACGCGTGAGGAACGGGTGGCGGAATTGAGTGCGATGGCCTCGCGGGTAGAAGTCTTGAGTGG
>JBHJIY010000206.1:0-17529 GCA_050042985.1 Phormidesmis sp.
TATTTGAGGCAGATGAGGATGGCTTCATTTTGCAAGCTTTTTCCGACGTGGGTGGTTTATCTGGTAATTCTAGCCTGCTATTTTCAACCTGAAGCATACGTATAGCTTGGTTTTGAGTAGTTTTTCAGGGACGACTAGTTAGCTCAATTTCGCTTTGGGAAATTTCTCTTAAAATCAAAAACAAGAAGCTTGACCTAGGTGTTGATATAGACTCTTATTTGAAAGCCCTCAGAAAGTCTGATGCTGTTCGAATCATCCCTGTGAACACAGATATCTGGGTAAACAGTGTCAAATTAGACTGGGAACATCGTGATCCTGCCGATCGAGTTGTTGTTGCATTAGCTCATAGCTATCAGGCTTCAATCATCACAGCAGATAAAAGAATAAGAGCATTCTATCCAAAGGTAGCTTGGTAAAACGTGAGACTGTAGTAGGCACTACACCGCAGCAGCACCCAAAATACCAACCACTGTCAAAATCTTGAACAGAATACTATTGATAATAGTTACGCCCAACGCACCGATTAGAGCGCTGACTACGCCCCAACGCAGCCTAAACCCTTTCACAAGCAATGCCGCTAAACCAAACAGAATAGTATTGCCGATCAAAAATACTAGGCCAAGAGACAAAAAGTTCAAAACTGTACTGTTCAAAAGCCACCCAGTTAGGCCATTGAGCAAACCAAATAATAAAGCTGCTAAACCGGCCTTGCCGAAATCGTCCGCTTCAATGCCTGTCGGTAGCTTCGTTAGGATGATAAAGCTGATGGTTGTGACAATCCAAGTAATGATGAGTCCAATCATAGTTGTAGGTTCCTAAAAAGCAGTAGGGGTAAAAGATAGCTCCCCGAGAAAACACGGAGACGATTTAATCGGGAGTATACCAGATATATTTATCGGCGGCGTTAATATCCTGACTGTCGCCATTTTTCAGTGAATACGAGCCTAGTGAAGTACCTGAAAAGGTCAATTCCTAGCTCACTCTAGCGCTTGAACAGCTGCTGCCGGTAGTACTGTCTTAGCCGCGCTTGAAAGTTACGCCAGTGGTAGAAAAGATCGTCAGCATCTAATGTGAATATTTGTGCTGGGTGATCTTCTAGCGCGATCGCAATCACCCCCTTCTCAATCTGTATTCCTGTCTCCCGGTATACCCAATTCACCGCATAGCAATAGGCCGCCACCTGCATACAGTAATCGCCAATCCATTCCAACTGCTTCGGCCTACGCGCCGTCTTCCAATCGCACACGCATAGCTCACCTTCGTACATCATCACCGCGTCCGGGTAGCCCGCAAACTTCAACGGATGCCACACGGCCCCTTCCACTAGCAGCACCTCATCAATATCAGCCAGCACCGGCTCAATCGAACTCCAAAAGCCGTCGAGCCCTTCCGGCAGCTCATAGGGCTCCTGCTTCAGATGCGACTTAATGATCTTGTGAATGCGCGTCCCCGAGCGAGAAGACCGCGTCGTAATCTCTCTCGCCGCATCCTTACCAATCCGATCCTGCCAATCCCACAGCCGCTTCTTCTCCTCATACGGCTTCGTTGCCGACAAAATTGAGGTAATGCCAGGATAGCAATGTCCTTCAATTTCGTAATGGCGCTTACGATTCACAGATACCTGCTTAGCTTTGTAATAGGGCAGCTCAAGCATAGACAATACTAATTCAGTGCTAACTTCCACATGCTCTTTTTTTGCATGTCTGTCTTACGTTCGTCTCATTCTACCGACTTTTTGCGCTTGACTCTCAACAGTGATACGCTGCGTTAGTAAATTTGTATTTGTGGACTATGCAATTGCTGTGGGCTCTTTTGGGAGGAAGCATATTAGGCGGTGGAGTCGCCTGGTTTCTGCTAAGCGCCAAAATGCAGGCTGTGCGAGAGAAAACGAAAAATGGTTTAGTTGCTGATAGAGCCAGTATGGCGGAGCAGCTGCGAGGAAAAGAGCAGCGGTTGGAAGAGATGCGACGGGAGCTTACTGAGCGCGATCGCACCCTCACCACCTATCAATCAAAGCTCACCAAAGAAACCACCCGAAGCGCCCGACTAGAAGCCCAACTCAGCGAAGTACAACAGCAAGCCACCGACAAGATCGCCCTCATCACCACCGCACAACAACAGTTTAGCGATACCTTCAGAGCGCTTTCCTCCGAAGCCTTAGAGGCCAACAATCAGTCTTTCCTCAAGCTTGCTGAGGAAAATCTGGGCAAATTTCAAACCGCTGCCCAAGGAGATCTTTCTCTCAAACAGCAGGCTATAGAAAAAGTGGTACAGCCGTTAAAGTCTTCTCTTACTAAAGTGGAAACCTATCTCCAATCGTTAGAAGGTCAAAGAGTGTCGGCCTACGCGCAGCTTACAGAACAGATTTCGGCGCTGGCCAGTAGCCAAGGACAGCTGCAAAAAGAGACTGCCAACTTAGCAAAAGCGCTGCGATCGCCCACTGTAAGAGGTCGCTGGGGTGAAATTCAGCTCAAGCGCGTCGTCGAAATCGCGGGTATGTCTGAACATTGCGACTTCACTCAGCAAGTCACTCAGGTAGCAGGGTTACGTCCAGATATGCTGGTACAGCTACCAGGGCAACGGCAAATTGTTGTCGATGCTAAAGCGCCACTGTCGTCTTACTTAGCATCCTTAGAAGCTGTAGATGAAAGCGATCGCACCAGCAAACTCCGCGAACACGCCAAACAGGTCCGCCGTCACCTCAGCCAGCTTAGCCAAAAAGCCTACTGGGATCAGTTTGCGCCAACACCTGAGTTTGTCGTTCTCTTTCTCCCTGGCGAAATCTTCTTCAGCGCCGCATTAGAACAAGACCCTACACTGATAGAAGCCGGCATAGAACAACGCGTAATTCTGGCAACACCAACGACGCTGATTGCCTTGCTAAAAGCCGTTTCCTACGGTTGGCAACAAGAGAAAGTCACCGAGAACGCACAAGAGATTAGCCTGCTCGGCAAAGAGCTCTACGACCGCGTCCGCACCTTCGCAGGCCACATGCAAAAAATGCGAAAAGGGCTAGATAATACGGTTGATCACTTCAACAAAGCCGTAGGATCTCTAGAAGGTAGAGTCTTAGTGAGCGCCCGTAAGCTACAGGAGTTAGGCGCTGGTAGCGGTGATGAGATTGCTGATGTGAAAGGTGTAGAGCGATCGCTACGGTATCTGCAAACAGACGCTTCAGCAGACGAGTCCCAGTAAATTTAGAGCGAAGTCTAACCTGTGCTCTTTCGCCAGATACAAAGCCCAGCAGCTCCAGCCAGTGTGGATAATGTTCAAAAAAAGGCAACCCGCCTGAAGTTTCTTGAGGGTTGCCTACACAGCTGTATTAAAAATTTGAAGAACTGAGTATTGGCCAATCAATTGTTAGCTAATCAACCCAGAACGCAGTGCACGTACGGCGGCCTGGGTGCGATCGCTCGCCCCCAGCTTGTTCAAAATATTACGAACGTGCGTCTTCACCGTACCCACCGTCACAAAAAGCTGCTCAGCGATTTGTGCGTTGCTACAGCCAGACACAATACAGGCCAAAATCTCTAGCTCTCGCTCAGTCAGCGGGTAAGCTTCAATAATTTGCTCATACTCAGGGTCAACGGCGCGAATTTCAACCGTTTTCGCATTAGCATTGAAGGATTCGCCCACAGCGGCCGTAGGCTTCACCTGGTTGAGCACCAAGTTAGCAATCGAAGGATCAATCCAACAGTTACCAGCACGCGTCTCCTGAATCGCGGTGATCAGATCCGTCGTTTCAATCTCCTTTGTACAGTAAGAGTCTGCGCCCGCTGCAAAAGCGGCCAAAACAGCCTTCTCACTGTCGTGCATCGTCAGCATCAAAATGCGCGTTTCGCTCTCAGGGTTATCCTTCTTGAAACGCTGAATTAGCTCGATGCCGTCAATATCCGGTAAACCTACGTCAACTACAGCGACATCAGGTGACATCTCCTGGAGCAAGTTGAGGCCTTTCTCTCCATTGTCAGCCTCGCCCAAAAATCTCAGACCCGCCTGCCGAAACGCCGCGCGTAGGCCCATGCGAGTCAGATCATGGTCTTCGACCAGAGCCACCGTAATTTCTTCGTCCATCTGCTAGTGCCTAGGTTACGCTTAAATAATTGTTCTTATCATACGCAGCTTCCCACCAAATGTACTATCTACCAGGTGAATGAGCTTACATAAAGTAGCCTCTACCCAAAGATATAGACCCGGCATTTGAGCGTAAGATGAGGCTATTGGATGTATTGTGCACACTATGACCTCTGCAAATACGACTTCTGCAAATATAAAGACTTCTGCAAATACAAAACCCTCTCGCAGTGAAATCACAGAAAGAGAAATCGCAGAAATAGAAGCTCAGATGTATGCCGACGCCATACACAACATCCAAATCGGTATCTACATTTGGCAGCTAGAAGACAGCAGTAGCGACAGCAGCAGCGACGATGATAGCAGCAGCGACAGCGGCACTTTGCGACTCATCAGCACCAACTCGGCCGCTCGTCGATTTACAGGCGTAGACGCCAAAGGGCTCATCGGGCAAACCATCAGCGAAATATTTCCAGCCCTCGCTGCAACTGATATACCCGCTATCTACAAGCAGGTTGCTCGCACCGGGGAAGGCCGTAATTTGGGCGAAATCGCTTACGGTGACGACCGCGTTGAACAAGGCGTTTTTTCAGTCAAGGCATTTCCGCTAAGGGGCCAATGCATCGGCGTAGCCTTCGAAAATATTACGGCCCGCAAGCAGGCAGAAAGAGCCCATCTAGAAAATGAAGAGCAGCTGCGCATTATCTTTGAACAAGCCAGCGTTGGCATGGCCCGTCTCTCTCCAGACGGTCAGTGGATTCAGGTCAATCAGCGCCTTTGCGAACTACTGGACTATCCCATGCCAGCCTTGCTAGGCAAAACCTTCGCCGACATCACACATCCCGACGATTTGGCGAACGACCAAGAGGCCTACGAGCAGCTACACAGCGGAGACAAGTCGCGGCTAACCTTCGAAAAACGGTACATCACGCGCACGGGAGACATCATTTGGGCGAATGTAACGGTGTCTACGGTGCGCGATCGCACCCCTCAAAACAGTCAACTGCTGTACTTTATCGCCACTATTCAGGACATCACCGAGCGCAAACAAGCGGCCATCACGCTGCAAAAGCAAAAAAACGACCTGCTGGCCGTCAACATCATGCTCACCGACACCATGGCAAGGCTAGAGCAGCGGAACGAAGAGCTTGATCAGTTTGCCTACGTTACCTCTCACGACCTCAAAGCACCGCTGCGGGCAATTATCAACCTCGCTAGCTGGATAGAAGAAGACATCGGCGCGACACTTCCCGACGAAAACAAAGATCAGTTTGCACTGCTCAAAAGCCGCGTTTACAGAATGGAAGGCCTGATCAACGGACTGCTCGATTACTCACGAGTAGACCGCACACACCAAAGCCACGAGCGAATTAATGTCACTCATCTTTTAAACGACATCATCGATTCTATATCGCCCCCTAGCACCTTCACTATTGAACTGGCTCCAGACCTACCTGTATTAGAAGCCAAGAAAACGCCTCTTGTACAGGTATTTTCCAACCTGCTGACGAATGCCATTAAGCACCATAACCGCAGCGACGGTACCATCCGGATATCAGCACAAGACATAGGAAGTCTGTACGAGTTCACAGTATCGGACGATGGCCCTGGCATCGACCCGGCATATCACGAAAAAGTTTTCGTCATTTTCCAAACCCTAAAGGCCCGAGACGACCTAGAAAGTACAGGCATTGGGCTATCGCTCGTGAAAAAAATTGTCTTGGCAGAACATGGCAGCATATCGTTGGAGTCTAAGCTTGGTCAGGGGGCTACTTTCCGGTTTACCTGGCCAAAATCACCTCACGAAGGCATCCAGTTTACGTAAAACCCAGAGAAATTTTCTTCGCAGGCAAATCAATATCTACCTTTAGATAGGTATTACCAAAACCTGTTCTGTATCTGCAAGTGAACACATTAAGACTCGCAATCGTCAATGATAGTATCAGTACATAAAAGTTAAGAAAGTGGCTGTAAACACGTAATTGATTTGCAGCACTCGCGTGTCTATAAAGTGCATGCCCAACAAAAAGCACTGATAAAAATACCCATAAAGGCAACATGTCAGACATAGCCATCACAAACATATTGCTCGTTGAAGACGACAAAGTAGACGTCATGAACGTGCAGCGTTCATTCAAAAAAGCCAACATCACCAACCCACTCTACGTTGCCAACAATGGCGTGGAAGCATTGGAGATTTTGAGAGACCAGTCTGCTGCTGTCAAAATGCCAAGAACTCGGCGTTTGATACTTCTTGACCTCAACATGCCTAAGATGGGGGGGCTCGAATTTTTGAAGGAGCTGAGAGCAGATGAAAAGCTACGCCTAACCCCTGTGATTGTGCTTACGACTTCTGACCAAGAGCGCGATCGCATAGAGGCTTACAATCTCAACGTGGCTGGCTACATTCTTAAACCCGTCACCTTCACAAACTTTGCTGAGGTCATGGCAACACTCAACCGCTACTGGACTCTGTGTGAGATGCCGTAACGCCGAGAAACTTTATCTAAAAAAGCGTATATAAAAGTTGCCGTCGACATGTTGAACACTCTAGATGAACAATTAAAAATCCTCATCGTTGACGATGACGCAGTCGACCGTATGGCGCTCAAAAGAGCGCTTAAAAGCACCGACTTCACCGTGACTATTTCCGAAGCAGGAGATGCTGACAGCGCGCTCAGTCAGATCACAGCAGGTCAATATAGTTGCATTTTTTTAGACTACAACCTACCAGGCAAAAATGGCCTTGAAATAACCAACCAAATCCGCAATCAAGGCATTCGAGTGCCCATTTTGGTACTCACTGGTCAGGGCAACGAGCAAACTGCCGTTGAGCTAATGAAAGCAGGTGCATCGGACTACCTACCAAAAAGTAAGCTTTCTACCGATACGATCGCTCGCCTCATTCGCAGCGCCATCAGCATGCACCGGGCCGAAGAAATTGTAGCGACTGCCAACAAAAACTTACGAGAGAAAAATCGACTCCTAGAGAAAAAAAACAAAGAGCTTGCTAGGCAGCGCCGCTACATTCATCAGCAAAACCTACAGCTACAAGAAGTATCTCGCCTGAAATCAGAGTTTTTGGCAACGATGTCCCACGAGCTAAGAACCCCGCTCAACGCCATCATTGGATTTTCACAAATTCTGTTGGGCAAAGCCAAAGGCACCCTCAGCCCCGTACAGACAGACATGATGAGCCGCGTGCTCGCTAACGGGCGAAATCTTCTAGAGCTTATCAACGATATTTTGTCGTTCTCCAAGCTCGAGGCCGGCCGACTAGCGCTAGAGCCAGCATCCTTCAACATTGCAGAACTCGCCACAACGACCGCCGAAGAGCTACAGTCTCTTGCGGCCCAAAAATCACTCGATATCGACATCGACATCGACATCGACAACCCCGTCGTTATCAATGACAGAGTACGCATCCGTCAAATTCTAGTAAACCTACTCTCCAACGCAATCAAGTTCACCAGTCAAGGCAGTGTCAAAATTCAGCTCAGAGAGATTTCTGCCACCGCAGCTAGCGAACCTAAAGAAAGATCTCCTAAAAAAGAGAGAGAGAAGTCAACAGATAGCATCCAGCTTTCAGTGATTGACACTGGCTGCGGTATTAGTGAAGCCGACCAGCTATACATTTTTGATCCCTTTCATCAAGCTGACCAAAAAGTTACCCGCAAGCATGCAGGAACCGGCCTTGGCCTAGCGATTACCTATTCGCTCGTCAAAATGATGCATGGCAACATTTCAGTCAGCAGCATCCTTGAAGAAGGCACTAGCTTCACTATTGAATTACCTCGTAAGATTGTCATTGATGAAGAATCGCTTTCTCTTTGCAGCCTGACGTACAACGGGGTAGAAGAGACTGACTCAGAAGAATAAACACTTTAGGCGAAGCGCGCAACAGAGCGCCGATGCAGCAAATAAACAGCCGCCATTGAAAAGATCCCAAGGAATGCTTTCAACGGCGGCTGTTTTAGTTTATTTTTTGGGTCTATTGACCGTGCTACGCAGCTATTAAGCAGCGCTCTTAGTTACAGTGTAGTAAACAAACAAGGTGACAATTGCGCCCAGCACTGCTAAAACAACGCCAAAAGGTGAGAGGCCTGCGGCGGCTAATGCAAACCCATTGCCAGAAATAAGAGAGTGTAGAAGGCCACCAACAAACGCACCAATGATACCTAAGATCATAGTTGCAAGAAACCCACCGCCCTGACGTCCAGGGTAGATAGCTTTTGCGATCGCGCCTGCAAGCACACCCAAAATAACCCAAGCCAAAATGTTAATCATGCTGCAAAATCTCCGAAGATAGAATGTGTAATGTCAAATCAGTAATGTCAACGAACATCACAGATACCAGCTTCACAGACTCAAAACTGCAAATATACTGGATTTATATAGACATACAGTATCAAATATTACAGATTTTATTCCCCTACCAAAAGATACAAAACAAAAATACATAGGGTAGAAACTCAGTACATAGCCCAATACCTATGCCCATAGCTAGACCTATCACTCACGAAACGAGTGATAGTATTAGCCCACATTTGAATAAGTGGCCAAAATAGGCAGTTACACACATCCAATGATGACGTTCGTTGACTAAACTCGTGCAGCAGAAAAAAACCGTAACCATTCTAGCCGTCGACGATGTCCCAGACAATCTCTTCATAATAGAGTCTATATTGGGTGGCGAAGAAGGCCATGAACTCACCTGCGTCAGCAACGGACAATCGGCGTTGGAATATGTATCTCAGCAGCCACCAGACCTCATTTTACTAGATGTAATGATGCCTGACATGGATGGCTACGAAGTCACCAAACGTATTCGCCAGAACAAAGACATTCCTTACATTCCCATTCTGTTGGTGACTGCCCACGATCAATCTAGCTTATCGGCTGGGTTGGACTCTGGTGCAGACGATTTTATTCGCAAACCTTTCGATATCGATGAGCTTATGGCTAGGGTGCGATCGCTCCTACGCCTCAAGCACAGCCTCGATGAGCAAACCGCCATGATTCGCCAGCGCGACGATTTTGTCGCTCGGCTCACCCACGACCTACGCACACCGCTAGTCGCTGCCAACAGAATGCTTCATCTCTCTCTACAAGGCGTTTTTGGTGAACCCCCAGAAGAAATGAGCGAGGCCATCGGCAGCGTTATTACAAACAATGAAAGCCTGCTACAGATGACAAACACCTTACTTCAGGTATACCGGCACGAAGCAGGTCAGAAAAAGCTGGCTAAAACACCGCTCTCCATCTATATGCTCTCAAGAGAGGTTGTAAAAGAGCTAAAGCCCTAAGCCGACGAGAAAAGCGTCGCACTTACTATAGAGGCAGAAAGCACCAGCGACACACCCGAAAACAGCAGCTGCTATAGAGTAGAAGGCGACCACATAGAACTTAGAAGACTACTGCCCAACCTGCTTGGAAACGCTATAAAATTCACAGACTCAGGCAGTATCACAGTTAAAGTGTCTACTGAAACGGCGACAGACCTATCAACCAAAGAAGGTGACAATCCATCGCCTAACTACAGCGCGAGCGAGCACCACACCGAGCGACTTAAGAAAGAACAGTCAACCAAACAACAGAATTCACCTGAGTTCGTCAACATTGCAATTATCGACACAGGCCCAGGCATAGCCCCTGAAGCACAGGAAAAGATATTCGAGTGGTTCTATCAAGGAGATCATATGCGTGCGGGCAGTGGACTCGGCCTACACCTTTCCAAACGAATTGCAGAGCTACACCGTGGCAATCTGACACTAAACTCTGAAGTGGGCAAGGGCAGCACGTTTACACTCTCTTTGCCTCGCCTCACATAGCCAATAACAGCCTACGGCCTATGCCTTTGTGCCTATGTCTCTTGAGAAAAGTAAGTACCCCCATCTGATAGAGGTCACAAGCAAAAGGAAACTCTAACATAGTAAGTGTTAAGTTCAACTGTTGGAGAATAAATATCATGGGTCTTGAAGATAGAGCAAAAGCTGCTGCTAAAGACATTGAAGGGAAAGTGCAAGAAGCCGCTGGCGAAGTAACCGACAACACTGAAGCCCAAGCAAAAGGTAAAGCCAAGCAGGCACAAGCCGATGCCACTCAGAAAGTAGAAGATGTAAAAGACAAAGCTAAAGATTTGATCGATTAGTATTCTTCTGCGCTCCTCATATTACAAGAAGCGTATTGACTTCTGATTAATACGGCCACAGGCCTTTGGAAATGCTGTTTTCAAGGGCTTTCTGTTGTCTAGGGCTTTGGGCTCTGCTCAATACCTTTTTACTCTCAGTCAAGTCATATAAACCAACAAAAAGCGCCTGATAAGCTTAAGTTTATCAGGCGCTTTTTATCTTGAAAATCTATAAAACGCTATTTCAAGAATCAGGTTTAAAAAGTGTTATTTTTCAACGTTAGGAACAATGTTTGGACGCTCTTTACCTTCCCAGCCAGCAGGACGCTTTGAATTATACCAGGCGATAGAACCAATCGTGACCGCTGCCATAAAGCCAACAACGCCTACAGTGCCTAACGAGAACACATAAGGCGCGGATTCAACAGCTGCGGTGGCTTCCAATAGAATTGTCATAAAATGAAGTCTCTCAAACTAAACTACAGCTATTGTAAAATAGCAAACGCTGCTACCTACTCTCTCAATGTGTATAACGCTTACCCTTCTATAGATAGAGCTTGGCCAACATCTAGCCAAAATTCTCAGCAGAAGGCTTCTCAGCAAAAAGAAGGGCTTAGCATTGTTGCTAAGCCTTGAGAAATACTAGAAACTACAAACTTACTCTGCTACAGAGTTCGTCTTCTATACAGCCGCAGGTGTTTTCAGCGTAGTCTCTCTTTGACCAGAGGGAGATAAACCCTCACCTTCGAGGAAAGAGCGAAGCATCCAAGCCATCTCTTCATGCTGTTCCATCAGCCCGGTCAAAAAGTCGGCAGTGCCTTCATCATGAAATTCGTCGCCGCACTGATCGACATGCCCGCGCAAGTTGCGAATCACCTGCTCATGGTCTGTAACCAGTCGCTGAACCATTTCATTGGCGTTTGGCAAATCGCCAGGGTGCTCTTTCAAAGACGCGTTGTCCAAAAATCCTTTTGCGGTACCCACAGGGTAACCACCGAGCGCTCTGACGCGCTCTGCGATTGCATCAATATTCATTGCTAATGCAGTGTAATGCTCTTCCCATAGGGTGTGCAGTGTTCTGAACGCAGGGCCAACAACGTCCCAGTGGTATTTCTTCGTCTTAATAATCAGTAGATACGAGTCAGCCAAATCCTGATTTAATAGATTGATTACACCTTGTCTTTGCTCTTGGCTCAGGCCGATATTTACAGCTTGCATATACAAATTTTCTCCGGTTGTTACTTTCACTATTAAAAGAAAAAATCCATATTTAATCGTCTATCAAAAGATAAAATGCCGCTCTAAAAATCAACACCTTTAGACAGATTCAGTTGATCTACTGAGATCCGGAGAAATCTACAGAAATTACTTTATAAACTTACGTAGAAGCTGCGGATGCTTGTAGGCGTTTGGGCAAGCCACACTTAGGCTATCCACTGATAAAAAATATACTATGGTTGCTTCCGTACACAACAACTTATCGTCGTTACCGGAAAAGTCAGAAACATCAAGCGTAAAGAAAGGCCCCAAAGATAGAGATCTACGGTTGAGCATTGGTGCCGCAATGCTGTGGCCTGCAGCTGTAGCAGGCTCTTTTATATTTGGCTTCACAGGGAGCGAAGAGCCTAAGACAGAGCCTTACAGAAGTGAAATCAAGCCCGCTATGTAGGGATAGCATCCGACACTTTTCCCTATCAGCTGAAACGGTAAAAGTTAAGCAGCAGAAATCTTAGAAAGAACCACTACAGAAGTCCTCTGTAGCGGATAAATATCAAAATAGCGGCCCAGGAACCAAGTGTCACTTTAAGCGCCACTAGTATGTTGAGTAGCGGAATCCAGCCGCCGCTAATTAAAGTACCAACTTCTTGGGTCGGTAGCGACAACCCCAGGAGACTCAGCAGCGCGATCGCAATAAAAACTAGGACAGAAACTTTCTCCCAAATTGCCGCCCGCCAGCGTCGATAAACAGATTCCATCCAGGCCGAAGGTGAGGTGATAGCCACCAGCCCAATAGCAGTGCCACCCGCCACACCCGCTGCAAAGCCACCACCCGGACTCAAATGTCCTCGAATAGCCAGCTCCACACAAACCAACGCGGCAATCGTAGCACCTAGCCTCGCCAGCACAATCGAAGGCTGGTCGGTAAACTGGTACACCGTGTGAGAGGGCTGCTCATCCGCTAACAAGAAGCGAGCGCCCATAATCGCAATGGTAAAAACAACCACTTCAAAAATAGTGTCATAGAGCCGATTTCTAAAGATGATGCCCGATACCGCATTCGGCACACCGCTCTCTTTCACCACCGTTTCTACAATCGACAGCTCAGCCGACGGGTCTATCGTAGCGCTGGGAAAAACCAGCATTTTTATAAACAGAATTGCGCCTGCGGCCAGATAAATCCACTTCATCGCTATTTTCTCAAGTCAGGTCGTCTTTCAGTCGGTATCAAGTAAGCGTCGTCTTTGAGTAAGTCACACGCATCGCTGAGGGCAACCCAGATTGAAGAATAGTGTATAGACGTTCTACTCTGGTTTGAATTAGGCCCGAAGGCTCATAGATAGCATGAATCTCTTTCTCTTTTAGAGCGTTCCTTAGCGCTGAAATATCAGCATAGGGCAGCAGCTCAACTCGAACGTGGTACTTGTCGAAAACATTCTCCAAGGCGGTAAGGGTTTGAGTAGAGAGAAACACGCTGCCATTGGTTGTTGCTACACCCTTAAGAACATTGGCATCAGGAGCCCCAACGTCTAGAACACCGACACGGACAATCATGGAAGAACGTACGGCGATCGCATACAGCGTAATCGATAGCATCGTTCCTACCAGCGCTTCGGTAAGGGCCACATCGGCTGCGCCGTATAGAACATAAACTAGGGCTGCGATCGCGCCCAAAATACCCCGAATCACCAGCGCCTGATAAGGATTCACCTGTAGCACCAGCAGCACGGCCATCAGCGGCAGCAGCGCGGTAATCGCCACCATATAGATATCGTTGGTTATGGCGTTAGTTATGGCGTTAGTTATGGCATCAGTCATAGCGTCCTCTCCCACTCGCACAATACGCCAGCACATAGCCCAGCACCGTATTCCAAATCGCCAAAGAAATCAGCGCCAGCAACAGCAGCGGCCACTCGCGAGGCAGCCGCAGAAATAGCCCCACCACAATCGCCATCGACCCTAGCGTGTCCGAAACAGACAGGCTGTGCAGCTTAAACAAAACAGAACGGTTTCCCAGCAGTGGCCAAGTGCCCCAAAACCAAAAAACAATCCCCACCCCAAAGCAAACAGAACTCAAGAGATCGATCATTCCCTCACCCCACTCTCCAAATTTATCCGTCTCAAAATGTGAGCTAACAGCATCAGCGAGGCATTCCCCAGGCTCAAAATCAAAACACCCACCACTCCAATCATCCAGTCATCTCTGAGCACAGAAATCACTAGAATCATGAGAGAGGTCTTCGTAGAAATACTCGCAAACGCCAGCATTTTTTGCCAAATATCTTCATCCTGACAAGCCTCATAGATAGGAATTAACAGCGCCAAAATCATCGCAATCAACAGTCCGCTCATCGCTTTCTCCGCCTACGTACCCAGTGAACTTCATTCCGCCCCTCTTCATAGTGTTTCACTACGATCGATTTAGGCGTAAAGGTAATCAAGAAAATATCTAAAAACAGCAAACCAGGCGTTCTTCTAGGTCGACTCGGCACAACGGTAAGCTCTTCTTCGCTGTGAGGATAAATCATCATCTCAACCGCTTCGATATAGGCGCGAGGAATCGCTACTAGCACCTCCCACACAATCTGTAGCCAGTCTTTCAACACAGCAGGTGCCACAAAAGACCTTGGGCCAAACTTAGGCAGCAGCAGCGATACACCTATACCCATGAAAATATTTGCCCAGCTCAAATCAGCCGTCAGCAAAAACCAAATCGTCAAACGCAGGAATAAGTCTCGGTAACCAATCATGCCATCACCATCCAAAACAAAAATATCAGCACTAGGCTCATGGCACCGATTAAATTGTCAAACTGTTCTGCAACGCGGGGCAACTTAATCGACAGATTTTGAAACAGTAGCCAATAAATTAGCCAGCCAAGCGCAAGCGTAATCAACGGCTTAGCAATATTCTTGAAGGTATAGGCCTCAAGATAGAAGACATTGGCCAGTACCAGTCCACCAATGAGCAACCCTATCGATAGCCAAAAGCCAGACAGCTCAGCGCTAGAGTTATCAACCATTTCAACGCTCTGTTTACCATGCGTATGAGGTAAAAAAATAAATTTAGCAAACAGGATGGTTGTCCCTAACGTAGCGATGTTCAGCCAAACAGTCTGCCAGGGAAGCAGATTATCTCCAGTAAGAACTTTTGCACCAAAGCCTGAAAACAATGGCAACCCTGAGATAGAGAGGCTTGCCATCGCTAAGGCGATCCACAGCTTAGTAGCTATCTGGTTGCTCTTAAGAATCTCAATATCTCGACTAGGCAGCTTACCAACAGTCAAAAACAATGACGCCTTTGCAAGCCCATGAGTCAGCGCATAAAAACCACCCACCATAGGCGCAGCCAAAATCAAGCCTAGCTGAGACACGGTCGACCATGCCAAAATCCGCTTAGTATCGACTGCAAACACAGCAAAACTCACACCAAACAAAGCCGTTGTCACACCAAAAAAACGTACAACAGGGTCAAACTCAGGCATCATCAAAGAAAAGCGTAGCAGCGGAAAGACCCCGGCTTTTACCACCACGCCCGACAGTAGCGCCGATACAGGTGATTCCGCTTCACCGTGAGTGGGTGGCAGCCACAGCCCCGAAACAAAGATACCGCCCTTGCTCAACAAACCGAGGAATATTAGTGCGATCGCCTCTACAGGTGCACCTACTAGCGCCGTAAATGCAAAAGAATGATTCGCCTGATACACCAGCACAGTGCCCAAAAGGTAAAACAGCATTGCTGTATTACTCACAAACAGATATCGCAGGCCAACCCACACAGCGCGGTTGGTTCGAGGGTAGGCAATCAACAAAAAAGCGGCAATGCCAATCACCTCTAGCGCCACATAAACACTAATCAAATCTGCACAGATAAAAACCGAGTTCACACTGCCATGCAAAATAATGGCCTGCGTGTAGAAAAAGGCACTTTTATCAGACTGCCAGCAGTACAAAACCACTGCGGCCGTGACCACCGCATTGGTTAAAACAAAAAATCCGCTGAGCTGATCGACCAGTAAGCTAACACCAAAACTATCTACTAAGCTCAGCACGACCGGGTCTGAATAGACCACGTGCCAAAGTCCATAAGCCAGCGAAACCAACGAGACAGCAACTGCCAAAACACGCGCTAGCTTAGGCAGCAGATAGATACTGAAGCCCACAAACAACGGCAGCGTAATCCAAGCAAGCGTGAGCATCATCATGAGTTGTTTCTCTCTATTTCACGGCACTCCAGCGTGGGATTGTCGCGAGAAAGCTTCATTACACCCACCAGCATCAACGCCTGAATAGAAAAGCCAATCACAATCGCGGTTAAAATCACCGCCTGTGGCACTGGATCAGCGTAAGCTACATCCGCGCGACTACCCGGTATAGCAATGGGCGTAAATAGTCCCGTATGCGCAGCCACTAAAACGTAAAATGCAATTACCCCTGTGCTCATCACATCCATAGAGATAATTTTCATCATCAGATTTTTCTTCCAAATGATGCCAAAAAAGCCACAAAACACTGTGGCCAAAAGAAGAGCTTCTAAAGTAAACATAGGTTGCTTAAAGAATCAGCAGAGTCGAGAAGATACTACGCCAGCTTAGCGCTAAGGAAGTTGTCATTAAATACAGCACCAGTTAGCAATATATGTTGCACTAGGGCGTAGCATGCTATGCCCTAGTGCAATAAAAACAACATCAGCCCAGGGCTGGCGATGTACCGTAATCTATAGGTGCCTCTTGAGCAGCACTAGTAAACTCTGGAGAGACCACAGAAGCGGCATATTTCAACGCATCTTCACGATCCTCGAACAAATGATTTTGTGGCAGCAGTTCCAAAACACCCAGGTTCTTAAGGCGCTTCAGCGTCTGCGCTCTAGCCCCCACCAAAAATACATGCCGCCTTTTCTCAATCGCTTCTTTAATCGCATTCTCAATGGTGAGAGAAGCCGTCACACCCAGGTGAGGCACCTCAGCAAGGTCGAACACAACCGCGTCGCAGTCCTTGATGGCATTGTGCTCACGGGTAATGGCTTTGGCCACACCGAACAGCATAGGGCCACTCAGCTGAAACAACAAAATGCGATCGTTTGCTTCCGACAGCCAGCGCTTTTCGTTTGAGTTCAACAGAATAGTGTCATCAGCATCACTAATTGTTTTCACAGATTTGGATTGAAGCAAGCTCATCCGCTCAATTGTGAGGATATTGGCAATAAAGACACCCACACCCACCGCAACAATCAAATCAACTAGCACCGTCAGCAAGATGACCGCATACATAATCATCGCGGCCTTCCAAGATACCTTGTGCGCCCGCTTCAAAAAATCCCAGTCAATAATATCGATACCTACTTTGAGGGCAATACCGGCCAACACAGCCAACGGAATCACTTCTGCAAGGTTTGCCGCACCTAAGATCACAACCAAAAGCACACCTGCACGCGTCAGGCCCGACAGCGCCGTTCTGCCGCCCGCCTGAATGTTGACCACTGTGCCCATTGTGGCACCCGCACCTGCAAGGCCACCGAACAAGCCAGACACAATATTGCCCAGGCCCTGACCAATCAGCTCTTTGTTGGAGTTGTGCTCAGTGCGGGTGAGGCTGTCGGCCACCATAGAAGTCAGCAGCGCATCAATACAGCCCAGCATCCCTAATACAGCCGCATCTACCAGCATCAGCTGAAGCTGACCGCCAGAAAAGGTGGGCGTTACCATAGACGGAAAGCCCATTGGAATCTCACCGATTCGCCGAATATCAGCCCCTTGAAATAGAGCGGGAACTAGAACCAAAGAGAGAATTGTACCCACAATCAGCGCGGTTAGCTGAGGCGGAATTACTTTCTTGAACCGGGCAGGCATAAACCAGATAATGCCTACGGTAACAGCGGCCAAAAGCAGCTCAGCCGGTTGAACATTTCCGATCAGATTGGGAATATCTTGCAATGTGCCAACGACACCCCCCGCAGGACTAACCTGACCCAAGAAAGGAGCAAGCTGCAAAATAACGAGAATAATGCCAATACCAGACATAAAGCCTGAAATCACGGTGTAAGGCATCATTGTCACGTACTTGCCTAACCGCAGTACGCCAAAGATTATTTGAAAGACACCCGCCATC
>JBHJIY010000207.1:0-16783 GCA_050042985.1 Phormidesmis sp.
CGGTTTGCCACACTCATGGCATTTGAACTGGCGGCGATTCACGTCCAGCCATGTTTTGCGATAATGACTGATGGGTAAGTCGCGAACCCGAATGCTGTGGTTCTGATGTAAGTGTGTACTGAGCGTATCGCAGCGCGGACAAGTCGCTGATTCCTCGTGCCGTTCAACCGATAGAATCAGCGCATTGCCCAAGTCTTCGTACGATTCAACATCAACGCCCGTTAGGCCTAGAAGCTGGGTCAGTAAGGGAACCATCGTTCACTGGTATCGCATTGCTACTTCAGCATACTAATTCCGGGAGAGCCGCCTGTTGTTACTAAACGGTTTCAGCTGACATACCCGTACCTCAGCCAAGTGACAAGCGCTATGGTCGTGATTACTTGCCAATCGCTTTTACTAAACCAATGCCGCCAAAGTAGAGAAACAAAACGGCTCCGCCCAATAAGCTTTGCGTAATCGGGTCGGTAGAAGGCGTCAGCACTGCGCCCAAAATCGCCGCCCCCAGCAGCACATAGCGCCAACCTGCAAGCATCTGCTTAGACCCAACAATGCCCAGCAGTCCTAGCAGCAGCTGTACCACCGGAATTTGAAACGCCAAACCTGTACTGAAGAGCAACAGCAAAACGAACTCAAAATATCGATCGATTGACCACATTTGCTCAACCACATCAGCGCCGTAGTTGATAAAGAAATTGAGCGCAGCTGGCACCAATGCAATGTAGGCAAACGCCAGCCCAGCAAAAAATAAGACGCTCGACCCAAGCACCACAGGGCCAATCAGCCGGCGCTCGCGGCGAGTGAGCCCTGGCAATACAAACTGAATAATTTGGTAGAGGATAAACGGGCTAGCGATGAGGATGCCGCTGTAGCCTGCGACCTTAATCGAAACGAAGAAGTATTCGCCCGGTGAGAGCTGAAGAAACTTAGCACCCTGGGCCGGAATTTCGAGCAGCTCAACGATTTGACGGACGCCCGCGAAGCAGCCAACCACACCTACTAGCACCGCAATCAGCGCGTAGAAAATACGCTGTCTGAGCTCATCGAGATGATCGAACAAAGACATCTCGACGTCGTCAGGGAGTTCGTCTAAAAAGGCCTCGCGAGCTGGCTCATCTGGCTTCTCATCTGGCTGCTTATCTAGAACGGAGAGATTCCCAGAAGGTGCTGTCTCAAGGTCAGAAGGAGGCGTCATAAGCGGAGTCGAGAGCTAGTAAGGTCGCTTTTTTGTCTATTGTATCGGGCTAGCTAGATCTCGGGTAGGGAAAGAACTAGGGGGCAGTAAATATTGCTTCTTGAGGCTGGCCGTTGTCTCCCATAACCTCAGACTCACCTCCGTTTGCAGCTAGCTGCAAGGCACCAGCATCGCCAGAGTATATATTAATCTCTTCTTTTGCTTCCCAGAGTTCGGTATCGCCCGGCTGTAAGGTGCCTTCAAAGATATTGGTGCCGTCAGCAATGATGCTGACCCAGGCCTCTGAAGTAGCCGTAGCTTCTACATATACAGGCTCGTCACTCACTGCTGGTGGCGCTGGTGTTGGGACGGGCGGCAGCTCTGGTTCGGGTACTGCGGGGTCTTCGAGCTGTTCTACATCGGGCGCTGGGCTATTGTCAGCGACGGAAGGGCGATCGCTACCGCCAAGTGCGTTGGTCAGCAGCACGATGCCTGCTGTTAGCGCAGCAATCACTATGGCTCCAATAGCAAATGGCTTAAGGTTTGGCCCATCGTTGCCAATTTCAACGCCGACCGGCTCATCTGAATAGACCGGTCTGGCAGCTGTACCAGGCGCTGTAGTGGTGACCTCTGTGGTGAAGGTGGATGGCAGCTCATCACCTAGATTACTACTGTTGAGATTGAGTTCGCTATTCAGATCGCCGTTGAGTTCACCATTGAGTTCACCATTGAGTTCACTCTGCAGTTCGCTACTAACCTCGCCGTCGAGTTCGCTATTGAGTTCGCCGCCATTGAATTGAGGAACGTCTGGTGGTGTGGTTCCTAGGTTTTCCTGGTCGAAGGCGGAGATTTTGTCAGAAAAATCACTACTGGGCTCAGCGGTGGATAAGTTAAGCGTTAGATCTTCTGGGGTGGGAATCTCTGGCTCGGCCGTCGGCTCGATGGTGTCGGCAGCCAGGCTTGGTGGCACAATTGCACCAGCATCCGACTCACTGGCATCCGACTCAGAGGTAATCACAGATTGGCTTGGCAAATCAGCCACTGCATCATCAACAATGAGTGGGATTTCAGGAGGTTGAGTAATATCTTGTAGGACTGTTTCTTCGGGCGAACTGCCAGACTGGCTATTGGATTGGCTCTCAGCATTGCTGTTTGGAAATGGCTCACCCAGAGGCGAGAGGCTACCTGCATTAAACAGTGAACTGTTAGACGCACCTACAGCAGCGCTGCTGGCGGCGACATCACCAATGGCGTCTTGCTGCGGACGAGACGCTGTAGAAGCCCGACTCGTCAGCCTTGTAGTAGAACTGTTTGACTCCTCTACACGACGAGCCGGCCTAGGCGTAGATGGAATAGAGGTGACTGTGAACTGCTGAGAAATTTTTGTGCCCTGCAAGCCCAGGGTTTCGGCGTAGCGACGAATGAAGCCCTGCACAAAAATAGGCTCTGGCAGCATGTCTGGATCGCCCGTTTCGATGCCGCTAAGCAGCTGTGGACGAATGTAAGTCCGAATAGCAATGTCTTCTAAAGACTTACCTTGCTGTTCTCGGTGTTCCCGTAAGAAAGCGCCAATCTGCGCCAGTTGACTCTGCTGCGAGGCACTAAATTTTGTCACGATACTCCACGAACCTAACGACTATAGCTGCTGTAATCGTAAACGAACGGATGCGCCCGACGTTTACTCCGTAGGTTTACCTATCGTATCAATGATTCAGACGTTTTTAGAGGTTACAGCGCGTTGATTTTAGCGGCGATCGCAGGATCGTACAGTCGCAGGTAGTTCCAGTAGCCGCCAAAGACAGACTCTACGTAGCCTTTGGTTTCGGGATAGGGGATTTGCTCGACAAACTCGTCGGCATTGGCAAACTCCTTTTCTTCTATCCAGGCAGAAACCGCTCCCGGACCGGCGTTGTAGCTAGCGACAGCAAATAGAGAGTTGTCGCCATATTGACGATGGGTGAAGTCGAGATACCAGGTGCCAAACTTCACATTGTCGGCTGGCTGGCTCAGAGAATAGTTTTCTTCAGCGATTTGGTCGCTAATCCAAGCGCCGGTTTCGGGCATCACTTGCATGAGGCCGACTGCACCCACAACAGAGCGGATATTGGCCTGAAATCGAGATTCTTGCCGGACGAGGGCTGTTACCAGCATAGGATTGAGCTGGCGCTCCTCGGCCCAGCCGAGGATGAGGTCGGCATAGGGAAATGGATAGATCGCCTGCCAAAAAGCAGGGGTTTGCCTTAGAGCTTCATACTCGGCAATTTCTTCGGGTAGCTCTCGCCAGGAGAGGCTAGAGACCATGAAGATGCCGTCTAGATTATCGCCAACGCCAAGCCGGAGAAGGCCATCGGTAAACTGCTCGCTGACGGAGGGCTGCTTTTGATCAATAAATTCGGTTTGCCACTGTTGCCAGGCCGTTTGGTTGTGACCGATAAGGTACAGCTCTTGCAGGGCAAAAGAGCCTGTGGGCAATGGTGTGCGGCGTGCTGGCAGCGCAAGCTCGGGCTGGAAGGAACGCACGGTGTCGAAGTTACCGACATTCCAGTCGAGATAAATCGCTGAGCGCCAAGAATAATAGGACTCGGGATGATTGCGCACAACTTGCTCAAAGGCTTTTCGCGCTTCGTCGGGCTGGTTTTGCCTAAGGGACCACTTACCAAGCCAAAAGCCAGCCTCGGCGGCAAGCTCGTCTTGAGGTGCGGCTGCTACTTGCTGACGGGCACAACTGATTGCTGCGTGGTTGTCTCCGTATTTGGCGTTAGCGGTTGCCTGCTTCAAACGGATGTTGGCGGCAGCGGCTGACGCCGGATATTGAGAAAGGATAGAGGCTCTGGCCTGCTTAGCAGAGTCAGGACTTTTGAGCTCGTCTAGAATTTCGGCGCGCTTGACTAAGGCATCGGCGGCGCGATCGGGAAATCGCTCAATGATGCTATCGAGCGTAGCGATCGCAGCCGCATCATCTTGCAAATCAGCCAAGTTCAGCAGCCCTGAAGCCGTTTCGGGATGCTCTGGGAACGTTTTATCCAGCAGCTGATACACCCGCACAGCCTCCCTCCCCTTACCGCCTCGCTCTTTGCCTCTAGCGGCCCGATACTGTGTGCGCGGTGAGCCAGGAGCCTTTATATAAGCCTCACCAGCCTGGGCGTAGTTTTGCGTTTCCCAGTAGCCAAAGCCAATGGCTTCCCAATCTTCAGGGGTAAGCGCGCTGCTGTACTGGCTCGTAAGACGATTGAGCGCCTGAGTATATTGCGGATGCTCAAGGCCGTGATAGGCCACCTGCCTCAGCAGGGGAAGTGCCGCATCGTCGTTAGGTTTGAGCGAAGCGGCCTGTCGAAAGGCGATGTTGACACTGAGCGGATGGCTGGGAAACGCCTGTAGTAACTGGGCCCAAGCATCGGGTAAAGCCACTGGTTGAGAATCGGGCAGGGCGCTGTTAGCGGGCAGACCGGCAGTGGGCAAGCCTAGCTTATAGAGCGCTTCGGCGGTAGCAGTGCTGTCGGGATAGCTTTGGGTGAGCTGGTTCAGGGTAGCGATCGCAGCTTCTGATTGCCCTATAGCCGACTGGGCCTGAGCCCGGCGCAGCAGTACATAGCCAGCGAGATCTTTGTAGCTGCCCTCTAGCCCTTCTAACAGCGGCAGCGCTTTGTCGCTTTGGTCTTGATTGATGTAGTCGGTGGCGAGCATATAGCGGGCACGATCGCCTTCCAACCCGCTCAAGCGCTGAGCCAAGTCACCGAGAGCGGCCTCTCTCTGCGCCGCAGACTGATTAGCCAGGCTCAAAACCGGCGAGTTAGCAGCCGCTTTAATAATCGATTCTGTTTCAACCTGTTCCGAGGGCTTAAAGGCATCGGTCGTCTTGAGGAATGTCACCACAAAGACGATAGACAGCGCGCTTACCCCCGCCAAAGCGATGATGGGCCACTTATTTTTCAGCGTTTTCAACATAGGTCAAGAAGACAGTTGGGAGGACGTGTGGAGTTTGCACGGGTGAGGCGGAGACAGGCGAATTTACGGACGTCCTTGTGAAGTTTTACCAGATAAATCGACGAATGTTGCTGAGGAATATGCGGGTTCTTCACAATCAAATGTGCAGGTAAAGCGTGCGTAGGGAAGAGTTACTGCGAAAGTTGACTGAGACCCGGCACGAAAAACGGCGAAATCAGTAGATACTATAGAACGGGAATGAAATAAATAAAGTAAGCGATCAGCGAATAGGGAATGGATTTTATAGCGTCAGATCAATCTTGTCTTAGCTGGCAGGGCGACTGCTTGGTGATTGGCCTTTTAGAAGAGTCTTTACCACTCACAGGAATTTTGTCGGATGTGAATGACAAAGTAAATGGCCTCCTACAAACGCTGATAGACGAAGAAGCGTTTACGGGTAAAAGCGGCGCAACCGCCATGACCCGACTAGGACCAGACTCATCGGTCAAAAAAATTGGCGTCGTGGGCTTGGGCAGTTCTGACGCAATGAGTTTGGAAACATTGCGGAAAGGGGCTGCGATCGCAGCTAGACTCACCAAAAAGGCCAAGGGCAGCTCCCTAGGCATCAGCTTCCCCACCTGGAACAACAGCCCAGCGCTCACCGCACAAGCCCTAGCCGAAGGCATCATCCTCGCGACCAATCAAGACAGCCGATTCAAATCTGACCCCGAAAAATCAACCGTTGAACTCAGCAACGTCGCGCTGCTCTCTCTGCAAGGCGAGGATGCGGCAATTGAAATCGCTCAGCAGGTGTGCGATGGCGTTATTTTAGCGCGGGAGCTAGTCGCTGCCCCGCCCAACGTGGTCACCCCCGAAAAGCTCGCCGACACCGCCGCTGACATTGCCCAAGCCCACGGCCTCAAGCTAGACGTCCTAGAACGCGCGCAGTGCGAACAGTTTGGCATGGGCGCATACCTAGGCGTAGCCAAGGCCTCGGACCTGCCGCCCAAATTCATTCACCTCACCTACACACCCGACGGTCCGCCCAAGCGGAAAATCGCCATCATCGGCAAGGGTCTCACCTTTGACTCTGGCGGACTCAACCTCAAGCCCAGCGGATCGGGCATTGAGATGATGAAAATTGACATGGGTGGGGCGGCAGCGGTACTTGGCGCAGCCAAAGCCATTGGCCAAATAAAGCCCAACGTAGAGGTGCACTTCATCAGCGCCGCCACCGAGAACATGGTGAGCGGCCATGCCATGCGCCCCGGTGACATTCTCACCGCGTCCAACGGCAAAACCATTGAAGTGAACAACACAGACGCAGAAGGCAGATTAACCCTGGCCGACGCACTGGTATATGCGGACAAGCTAGGCGTAGATACGATAGTAGATTTGGCGACGCTCACAGGGGCCTGCGTGGTGGCCCTAGGTGATGACATCGCCGCGCTCTTTAGCGAAGACGAAGAGCTGGCTCAGTCCATTGCATCGGCATCGACCCTATCGGGCGAAAAAGTTTGGCAGATGCCCATGGAAGATCGGTATTTTGAAGGGTTAAAGTCGGTCGTCGCCGATATGAAAAACACGGGCCCTCGGGCAGGCGGCTCGATTACGGCTGCACTCTTTTTGAAGCAGTTTGTAAAGGACACACCCTGGGCGCATCTTGACTTAGCGGGTCCGGTGTGGACGGATAAGGAGAACGGCTACAACAATCCTGGCGCGACGGGTTACGGCGTCAGGATGTTAGTGGAGTGGGTGAGCGCCTACGGGAAATAGAACCCGACAGCCGGCACTTACATCATGGCCTCAAAAAGACCGATCAACGTACCGGCAGGGTCTCTGAAATAGGCGACCTTGAGTGCGAACTCTTTGTTCTGGGTGGGGGGTTCGGCAAAGTCGACGTTGGCGTGGCGCAGCTCGTGATAGATATCGTCGAGATTGTCTACATGGAGAATGAGGCCGACATTGTCTTGGCTGTTGCTGGCGGCAGGCCTGCTACTGGTGCGCAAAATTTCGGCCATTTCCTGCTGGCTAAAGATGGAAAGGTGAAGGCCGGCCATTTTGAATTCGGCGTAGCCTTTTTCGATTTGAATGGTGACGGGCTCAAACTTGAGAATGTCTCGATAGAATCGCGCACAGGCACCAACATCGGCAACGAACAGTCGGGTGTGAGCAGCTTTAACTTCCATGGCGTTCTATCTGGAGAGGATGGGCAAATTCGCAGAAATTATAGCGCTATGAACTGGGTGGCATCTTCCTGCGCTGGTTATAGGTGAAAGATAAGGATTAGAGGCGATCGCAGCTGTAGTCCCTGACTGAAAACCGTCTTTTCAGTTAAAGCGCCATGCCTTCTATTCCCTCAAGCCAAACGTCTCATCCAACCCAACCTTCCAAAAAGATTGTTGTTCTATCGGCTGGCTACGGCCTTTTCTTTTTAGTGATGTTGGTACTTGCCTACTACGGCCGCTTACCTATCGGCGGGATCACCCGATTTCACAATGCCGATAAGGTAGGCCACCTCATTCTCTATTTTATTCCTAGCTATTTGGGTCATGTGCTGTGCCGACACAAGCATTTCAGCATCTGGCATCTGCCTATTTTTCCCAGTCTCTTTGCACTGTTTACCATTGCGGAGGAGCTCAGCCAGGGGCTCTCGGCCAACCGAACGCTCGATGGGCTAGATATGGTGTGCAGCCTGGTCGGGATTGGGGTCGGCTATTGGCTGGCGCAGCGACAGCTTAGGAAGCAGTTGGAGAGGCTTTAAGCAAAAAATTGCAGACCCCATCAAAAATTTCGCAACCCTGAGGGCGACTGACGAGAGGGCACCACGTGGCGGTTGACGATGGCTTTGTTGCTCTCTTGCTGTGTGGCCATGTCGACGGCGATCGCAGCAATTTGCACATCCAAACACCCCATAGGTACTCGCAAGTCGGCGCTCGTTTCCAAATAACCCAGGGCATCGGGTTTGAGGTTGGTCAGGAGTTTGGGCTCGCCAACAAGGGTGCGACTTTGGCGGTCAATCATCCAGAGCTTAATGAAAGGCTTGTAGAGAGAGGGCTGCGATCGCACCGTAATGGTCACCATATCGCCTGCGACCAAGTCACCCACCGGCACACTAATCACCGGCAGGGCCATCTCCGGCAGCTCTTCGTCAGGCACTGAGCGAGAAAACACGCCGTTCGTAGCAGCTGAAGGATTCTCTCTGTTTTTGGAGGCATCGAACGCTGGGGAATCGAACGAAGCAGGCGTGAGTGAATCGGGAGAAGCGACTATTGGCAACGCAGCAGATTCTTCAGGCGTATTAACACGTACATCCGTAGCAGGTGCAGCTGCCGGAGAATCGTCGTAAATGACGACTTCGCTGTTGGGCGAAAATTCGTCTGGCTGAGTCGGCTGAAATGGCTGAGAGATACCTGGTACAGCAGGCTCGATAGAGCGTGAGGCCGTAGGACTCACACCTGCTGCCTTCATGTTTTGCGAAAGTTGAGAGGCTTCCTGATGGCTTTCACGGTTGAGGTTGGACAGTCGCTGCCAAAAGTGATCTTTGAGCTTTAGCGATTTGAAAGCGACGTTGGCTTCTGCCTGCCGCTGGATTCTGGCCTGCCGCTGCTGCTCTGCTCGCGTTAAAAGTACGGGTGGTTCGGCAGTGGCCTCGTCATCATCCTGAGCCGATGGCTGAAGCAATGTGCGCTCGGTTTGGGCCGAGCGAGTATGGGAGCGATCGCGCTGATGAGGCGTTCGGCTCTCGGGCAGGGAGCCTTCTACCCCTGGCGGCTCTAAATCGCCCATCGTAGGCGCCTGCGAAGCTAGGTCGCCATCAATATCTTCTAGCAGTGCAGCGATTTGAGAGGTTTCCAAATCGTCGTCTTCAATGCTGGTGCCCATAAACTGAGCGGGCTGCGCCACCATCGGCTGGCGGCTACGGGACGCATCCGCCGCAGGCATCGAAAGCGACTCGTTTGGCGGCTGGTTTGTATCAGTCACTGTTTGAGTATCTTCAAACGAAGCGTCGCCAGCAATATCGCGATTGGCCGCAGGGGCATCGCTCACAATCAGAGGCGGGTTCTTCGCAGCGGGAAACGAAGGCAATTCTGGCGGCTCTGAGTAAGCGGGTTCGGCAGGGAGGTGGCCGTTGCGATCAAGCTTGGGAGGCAGCACAACGCCGACCGCAGGCACCACGTTTTTGTGCGTGGGATCGAGGACGGGGGAGACTAAGTTGGGTTCGCTGCTGTGGGTGGGGGCGATCGCATCGTCAGCCTCACCAAAAACAACCGAGACTTCTTCTTCAAATTCGCCGAGGTCTCGGTTGGCGATATCGTCTAGCAATAGAGCAATACCAGCCGTAATGGTAAAGGCCGTAGAGCTGAGAATTTTGGCAGGTTCGTTGCCATCTACAGAGGCAGAGCGCAAAGAGACTTCACCCAAGACGACACGGGTTCTAACGTTGGTAGGCAGCTGGATCTTTACCTTGAAATCGGCAGGTAAGCGATCTAGGCTCAGTGGCCGGTGGGCTTCCATAATCACCTGAGCCGTTTCAGGATTTTGCAGGCGTAGCCACAGCTGGCTAGCCCCTTGCATCTGCGGCGCATCGACGAGAGCCTGTACTTGCCCAGTAATCGTCATCGACTGGTTGCGACGGGCCAAGAAAGCCTGCTGCTGTAACGAAATGCGGTAGCTCAAGTCAATGGGCGTATCGGCAGCGTCGGGAACGTGGCCCTGTCGCTGCAGGTTGTCTTTCAGCTGGGCCTGGGCCTGAATGAGCGGGGCATCTTCCTGAGTTGCGATCGCATCTGCGCCCGCTGGATTCTCAATCAGTGTGCTCTGTACACCACTGGGTCCACCGTTTTGCCCTCCGGTTTGAAGAGTGGCAGCATCATTAGGGACAGGCCATTCAGACGACCAGTCTTCTTCAGTGGGGGGAAATACCTGAAGCTGTACCTGATATCGCCAGCCTTCACCCATGAAGTCGTCCATGAGGTTGAGGCTGCTACAGGTAACTTCCCATTGTCCCGGCTTGAGGTGAACGTAGGGCATCACCACTACCAGGCCAGCGTCGTTGGTTTCGCCTTGGCGCTTGCGGACCCGCTTGCGAGGGGGCATTTCTTCGGTCATGAGCTGGCTCACCCGAATTTCCATTGGGGTGTTGACGCGGTCGGTATGGGCAACCACGCGATAGCGACCTTCTAGAATCTCTACCTGCTGGGTCTCCAGCGGTAGCCAGGTCTCATCGCCTTCATACTGAATCAGAAATACCCAATACTTCATGTCGCTCGCTACAGATGACAGAAATGCACTTCAACCTTTATTAGATTAATTTTGATTGATGCTTCACTTTAAAATAGTTCCCGGAACCGGCAAAATCACACGGACCCACAGCACTATTCACTAATGGCAGTATAAAAGAAATCGTAGCAGAGCGACCTCTTTAGAAACTGACCGGTGCAACTGACCTGTGCAGCTGACACCATTCTTGACGAATAGTTGACGAGTAGGCAAAAGATATGAGCAAGCGCGTTTTGATTCTGACGACGGGTTCGCGGGGCGATGTTCAGCCGTATGTAGCGCTGGCGAAAGGCTTACAGCAGGCGGGTTTTGAGGCAACATTGGCGACTGATGCCTATTTTCAAGATTTTGTTGGGCCTCATGGTGTTGGGTTTGTAGGCTTGCGATCGCCTTTTGCCGAGATGGCGCAGACTGAGGCGGGGAAGGCTGCGATCCTCTCTAAGAGGGGCTTTGCCATAGTCGAACCGGATGGTCCGCTCTCCAAGGTCATTGCATTTTCTTGATGCTCTTTAGGAAAATCCCGATCTAGTAGCTGCCCTCAAGATAAGAAAAGGTATCCTCTATCAGGCCCTCTACAGTGGCACGACTGATAGAGGGTTCAGAGAACACAAAATTAAAAGTCATTCTGCGTCTAAAAGTCGCTACTGTGGCAAAAAACTCACCCCCAAATATTCCTTGAGAGGGCATAAAACGGAGTTCTTCGAGTTCTAATGGGCCATACTTCTTAGGAATATCGAATTCCCCAACGTTAGAAACATCAAAAGCTAGAGGCGCTTTATTCGTTAGAGGGGAGTTATCCGGATCAATGAGTAAATCGTTAAACAGCGCTTTAAAGAGTGTCATAATGCTAAACATCTCACCCCGATCAAGGCTTTGTTTAATCGCCTGCTTAACATCTCTAGCTAACTGCCAAAAGTCAGTACACTCTGTGATGGTGTGAAATGTAGCCACCCCAGAGGCCAAGCTCCCCAACTGTTCATTTCCAACAATCGGTGATAGACGCCTTCTTAAATCAACGAAAGAACGACAGCCCAAAGATAGATTCTTCATACCTGTCTTTTTCAGGTTATTAGCAACTGCCAGCAACATTGCAGCACACAAAGCACCCTGAACAGTTGTTTTTTCAGCTCGACATCGCTCTAACAGGGCTCTGCTGGGCACAGGTTCTATGTGTCTATAAATCACATTACAGGTGCGCTCTTTTACAGGCACAAGTTGTTCAAAGCTAAGCGTTTTAGGTCTGAAATACAGCTGCTTAAGTGCCGTTCTCGCTAGCCACAACAGGCCCAAGACTTTTCCTCTATGGCCCTGATATCTACGGGGAAACATCGCTTCGGGGGACGGCAGAAAAGGTAGGGCTGAAGTGTGTGAGGGCACAGCACTTCCGCTTTGTATCTTTCCGCTTTGTATCTTTCCGCAGTGGTTAAGTATCTCTGAATGTAGTGAAATAGTTGATATCCCATCACTAATCGCATGATGTGTTGTTGTAATGAGGTGACACACGTCATGCTCAGCATGACAAATAAGTGCTATTCGCCAGAGGTACTGGCTGCTGTTGAGTGATTGATTCAGCTCATTTAGAACAACTTTCTGCCAAGTATCATCGTCGTCAGCTTTGATCACTTGAAGGGGGAGGTGCCTTTCCGCTCTTTTGCTAAACCCAAACAGGCCGGGCACGCCACTAATGCAGCATTGGAGCTGAGGGTGGCGTTGTTCAACAATCTTTATGGCCTGTTCAAGTGCTTCTTGGCTCATAGCGCCTTTGATCTTGCTGATGGTCACAACATTTAGTGAGCTAGCAATTTGATTAAAGGCTTCAAATCCTGCTTCAACAGGAGATAGCATACGAATAGATTTCATAGAAAACTCGCTGTTAGGAACTAGGAAAAGCTGGCTTATAGCTGGCTTATGAGTTGAGCACTTGCCGCAGTCGAACCGGATCGTCTGTAATAAAGTAGTCAATGCCACGAGCGGTGAGTGAGTGAATATAATTCAGCTCTTGTTCAGGAGAGATTACATCCCCTAGCCATTTAGAATCTTGCGAAAACACAGTCCAAGCGCCTACAGCGAGCCCACGCTTATGTACCTTTTCTACTGTGTCATCGTCAAACAAATTCAGACTCATATTCGTGAGTGTAGAGCCCACGAGCTTTCCTACAAGACTGGACTCCATAATCCATTGTAGTGCGCCGTTTCTGATAATTTGTGGCGCATAAGTGAACCCTGATTCGATGTCAGAATGAATCCTCTCCAGCCCAATGAGTGGCCAAAAGTTGAACGACGTAACAAACACATCAGACTCAAGGCCCATGCGACGAACCAAGTTGGCGACTGCTGTGCCCGTATGGCGCTGGCCAAAGTCGAGCCCATAGGCCTTGATTTCAATATTCACCAGGAGCTTTCCTCGCAGTTCCTCAAGCACATTTTCTAGCAGTTCAATCTTTTCTGTGCGGCCATAGTCGATGGTTTTATCGCCTACATCAATGACTTGCTTAATCGTGAGCTGTTGGATCTCTGGCCAAGTCATTTCGGTGATGATACCAGGGACACCGGTTAGACGCTGAGTATCTAGATCGTGGAAAACAACGAGTTGTTTATCTTTGGTAAGGAAGACATCGAGTTCAACGCCGTCAATGCCTAGCTCTACAGCACGCTTGAAGCCCGCCATCGTATTCTCTTGGTGCTCTTCCGGCACACCCCGATGGCCTAAAATAAGGGGAAGCGTAGTCTCCCTTTGAAAGGCCTTGAAAGAGGGGCGATGCCTTTTCTGGATTAGTGTGCTTGTCATGATTTGTCTGTCGTGGTTTTTAAAGGGCTTGATCCGTAGCGATCTAATTGCGATCGAGTGATTGCTGGCGTCGTTCTGTTACTGACAGCGCTGGAGAAGCGTCTTCTACTGGGGTTTCTGGTGTTTCCCAAACAGTGGGTTCAGGTGCTGGTGTGCTTTCTTGCTCAGTACTGACGGTTTGTGGTGAGGCCTGTGTGGAAGGTTGTGAGTAATAGGGCTGGGAATTGTCTGCAGATTTGTTGCGGGCATCTAGTTCTGCCAATCGCTGCGAGTGAAGTTTGAATGTAGGTGAAATGGCACCTTTATTACGAGCAGCTAACTCAGCTAGTCGCTGCGAGTGAAGTTTGAATGTAGGCGAAATGGCACCTTTGTTACGAGCGTCTAGTTCTGCCAATCGCTGTGACTGGAGGTTGAAATCAGCATCAACTGGCTTCAAGGCCAAGGCCTCGGGTGCGCTTGCCGCCGTTGCGAGCAATACGGTGAAAGCAGAATGGATGAAGCGTTGCATAGTAATACCTTACGTTTGTGTTGTTCGAGCTGTAGAGCGCTTGTGCGTTGCTCTATAGTTTCTGTCGAGTTAGTTAGGACATTAGTGATCAGTGAAACCGCTTAGTATCAACAGCTAACTCAACTAGCAATCGACAAATGCATCCGTCGATTGCTCTATATCTCTATTAGACAAGGCAGAAGGCTACGTTAAGAGCTAGGAAAAGCTGACTTATGGCTGTCTTTTACAGCAAGTATCCAGGTCAGCTTCTAAAAGAAAACCACCAGGTCGGTTAGAACCTGGCGGCATCATTGGGTTATTGGATAGGTGTGCTATGTTGCCGCTTCTGCTTCATTTAACGCTTTGTTGGCTGCTCGTATCAGAATACCGCCCGTTGTGGCTGTCACGGGCTAGAGACAAGGCTCCTCACCCACTGTTCCTGCTGCAAAGTCATCATTAGTCTCAATGTTGGCAGGGTTAAAGGTGCCAACATTGCGGGCCGTGACATTGGCCAAGTCAACCACTTGGAACTGACCCGCGCCATTGCTGATAAGGTCAAAGCCATCGCTGGCTGGGTTGATAACGGTATTGTTATCTAGCACTAGGCACATATCAGTATCAGCCGTGTGGTTAATGCGGACGCCATCGCCGTCTGGCTCAGCTGGCTCAAGTGCCGCTTCGACTTCGGTGACATTGACAACGGCATTGACAGTGGCGGAAAGCTCTTCCAAGTCGTCCTCGTCTAGCTCGTCGTCTGGCTCGTCATCACCGCTATTGGGTGAGTCAATCACGATGGATGGGAAATCACCAGGATTAGTCCCCGATGTGGTTGTAGTGCCAGGATTAACAATCGTGTTGTTAGTGATCGTTGCGGTGACGTTGGCCTCGTCTTCAATCAGGTTGAAGTCAATGCCATCATCGCCTGCATCGGTGATGGTGTTGCCATCTACCGTGATGACTGCTGTAGTCGTCTCTTGAATGTCATTAAAGAGAATGCCTTCTTCGCCGACATCTGAGATTTGGTTATTGAGAATGTTAATAGTGGCGTTGGCACTATCTTCAATCAAGTCAAATTCAATGCCCTGTGTGCCTGCACCAAGAATATTGTTATTGGCGATGGTAATGTTGGAAACAGTATCGTCTTCAATGTCATCAAATTGAATGCCTTCATTGCCTGCGTTCTCAATTTGATTATTGAGGATATTGATCGTGGCATTAGCATTGTTTTCGATGAGGTCAAATTCAATGCCTTGTGTGCCTGCGCCAAGGATGCTGTTGTTGGCGACGGTAATGTTGGCAATGGTGTCGTTTTCAATGTCATCAAATTCAATACCGTCAAGGCCAACATTAGTAATTTGGTTTTCACTAACGGTAATCGTGGCAATGGCATTGTTTTCAATGTCTTCAAATTCAATACCTTCATCACCTGTATTCAGAATGGTGTTGTTGGTGACGGTAATGTTAGCGATGGTTTCATCTTCAAAGTCATTAATGTCAATTCCACCTTCGCCCACATTAGAGATTTGGTTGTCATTAATGGTAATCGTGACATTGGCATTGTCTTCAATGAAGTCCAATTCGATGCCGTCTCCTCCAAATTCTTCGGCATCTACATTCTCTGCATTGATGATATTTCCTTCAACGGCAATGTTGGCCACTGCGTTTCCTTGGATGTCATCAAAGAAGATATTGTCGAATTGAACATCGGTGAGTTGGTTGTTTGCGATGGTGATATTTGCGATCGCATCTCCTTCAATCAATCCAAATTCAATCCCTGAGTCACCCTCAGCGTTACCAATATTCTCCAAGGTATTATTTGCGACGGTGATAGTTGTATTGTCTGTTTCATTGATATCTCCAAAGGAAATACCATCGTTCAGCGTATTGGAGATTTGATTGCGAACGACAGATACCGTGCCATTAATGTCAGGCAGACTAATGCCTGTATCAACATTGCGAATCACATTATCTTCAAGGACAATATTCTCTCCTTGCGCCACAATGCCATTAACAACTCTGCGGACTGCCGCTAGCTCAGCAACTGCTATCTCCTCAACCTGGCGCGCTGATGGATCAATTTCCAATCCAGAGACGAGCGAGTTGCTGCCAACAGTGACTTGGCCAGTAACCGTAGGCAGGTTACCGCTACCCGAACCTGGCAAGGTAGCTGCGCCAAACTGAGTATTTAACTGTTGAACGGGCCCTACAGAGCGCACCTGCACGCCGTCTGGCAGGGTAAATCCGCCACCTGCGTTACCTGCTTGCACAAAGATAACGTTATCGGCATTGGCCTCAGAAGCCGCAGCAGCCTGAGCGATGGTTCTAAACGGATTTTCAACAGTTCCGTCGCGAATAATCTCTTCTACCAAAATAGCGTTGGCGACACCATTAGCGGCGTCATTGGCAATGGCATCGGCTCCGCCTGCACGACCCACATGACGCAAAACAAAAGGATTGCCAGTATCTGGGTTAATGGCCGTGACATCGGTCTGAACAATTGCGATGTCTGTTTGATTCTCAATCAGTACGGTATTGGTACGGTTAATAGGCTCTGCCGCTCTCGCCCATAGTTCAGCCCGCGTATCTGTAGAATTCTCGTCAGCGTCATAAGATCGCCGGGGCCGCCCCCCTAAAGATGCATTCACAGAAAAGAACGCATTGGTGCCAAAGACACCGTCATTTTGGACCCCTGCGCCCAAGCGTAAGTTGTTCGTAGCCCGGTAGTCTAGCGAAGCACGGAAGCCCAAGCTATCGTCAGAGGCTTCTCCACCCAAGAAGTAAACGCCGCCTCGACCCCAAAGGCTGCTGCCGCCGCCAAAGTCAAATAGCTCTAGGCCACCATCGAGAGAAACTGTCGTCAGCGCTGCTTCGATTTGGTCAACCTGCTGCTCGTCAATGAGCAATTGATTATTTACAAACTCGGGATTGACCGCCTGGGTAGCGCTATCGGTGACCCGGCGGGCATTCCCCAAAGGCAGATTGGCATTGAGTGTTAGATGTCAAGTGTGCTAGACGACAAACGACAGAAGGTTGTCGTGTTAACTGACATTTAGCAAAGACTAATCAGCCTCAAGTTGAGACTGTTAGGCAAAGACGACAGTAAGCGATCTAAATGACAGGGTGTGCTGTA
>JBHJIY010000208.1:0-11546 GCA_050042985.1 Phormidesmis sp.
TTCACGCGAGGAGACTTTTGCGACTGGTACATTGAGCTGGTGAAGCCTCGGCTGTATGGCGAGGGTGATACCAAGCAAACAGCCCTGCAGACCTTGGGTTATATCTTGGAAGGAATTGTGCGACTGTTGCATCCATTTATGCCGCACATCACAGAAGAGCTATGGCATACACTCACCCACGTGGGCGATGAAGATTGCCTAGCACTTCAGCGCTATCCAGAAGTGAACCAAGGCCAAATCAATGCTGAGCTAGAACAACAGTTTGATCTGTTGATTGATGTGATTCGTACCATTCGCAATTTGCGGGCAGAGGCAGAGGTGAAACCTTCGCTGAAGATTGAAGCGATTCTGAAAACAGATAGTGCCAATGAGCTAGCGGTTTTGAATGCAACAAGAGACTATATTCAGGCGGCTGCTAGGGTAGAGACGCTCACCATTCAGAGTACAGACTTTGCGCCGGAGACTGCGCCAGTTGCTCAGACCTT
Source organism: Phormidesmis sp. (assembly GCA_050042985.1). Classification (GTDB taxonomy): domain Bacteria; phylum Cyanobacteriota; class Cyanobacteriia; order Phormidesmidales; family Phormidesmidaceae; genus Phormidesmis. Next base: position 486 of record JBHJIY010000208.1, read on the forward strand.
ACCTGTTGGGAAAGCGGCCAACATTGTAGAGACGGCTTTGCCAGGTACAATCGATTCCACTTTTGGTGCTAGTAAAACGGCAGATGACGATACGTGGATGAAAATCTATCGGGCGATTTTCCAGTTCTTGGAGCATCCCACACATTATTTCGACGGCTTCTTCAGCGACTACAAAAAACCGGTGATTTCTCTATCGGTTATTCTCGGCACGCTGATGACTTACAAAGTGCTCGATGCCATGCTCGATGCCATTGACGATGTAGGCTTTCGTGGCTTCTTTCAGCTAATTGGTTTGTTTTATACGGTGCGCTTTGGGGTGAGAAAGTTCTATCGGGCAGAAGATCGCGATCGCACCTTCACTGAACTCAAAGAAAACTGGAGCGAGATTTCTGGCGAGAGCAAATCAACAGAAGCCACCCCTCAAAAAACATCACAATCTATAGACGTATCACCTGCCCCAACAGGCGTAACCCCGGCTGACATCATTCAAGAGAGCTCAGAGCAAGCGCCTACCGAAAGCAATAGCGAACAGCGAAAAATGTTCTCTGGTGTCACCGGTACTGTGCAGGTGCTGATTCCAGTAAAAGTAGATGTAGATGCACTGCGAGCGAAGCTGGAGAAAGACCTCGGAAAAGCAGAAGGCGAGATCCAGTCGCTGACGGGGCGTTTAAGCAACTCAGGCTTTGTAGACAAGGCACCCGCAGCAGTTGTACAGGGCGCACGCGATGCCCTGGCAGAAGCAGAGAAGCAAGCTGCGCTAGTAAAAGAGCGATTGGCGATGCTGTAGTGAGGATGGATACTGATGAATAGTTCAACAAAGCCTGCCTGGACTGGGGAAGATCGGCTTTCTCAGTTTGTGAATCTGTTGATTCGCACTAAGCCAATCTATGCGGTGATGAAGTCGCAGGCGCGGCGGGTGATGATTAAGACGGCGCAGAAGAACAATATTGCGTGGAAGCAGAATGTGCGGGATTTGGAAGCGGCGATCGCACGCACCGGCCCGGAACAAACCCTAGCCAACGTCTCTAATCCTGACATAACAGACTATCCGGACTACTACACAAAGCCTTTTCACGCCTACGACGAAGGTAATTTGTGTTGGACAGCGGCCTTCGAGGCCGAGCCCGCGACCTACACCACCGCCCTCCGCGTATGGCCAACGGAAACGCTCACCTGGCAAGCCGCCCAAGACCGACTGCGCGGCAGCTTTTTCGAGCTGATCGACCAGCACGTACCTCATCCTGTCAAAGACATTCTCGATATCGGTTGCTCAGTCGGTATCTCCACTCGCGCTGTGCATGCTCACTATGCTGGTAAGCAGGCCCAGCCGCCTCGCACCGTTGGGCTAGATCTATCGCCGTATATGCTTGCGATCGCCCACTTACGAAACAAAGATGGCAGTATCGCTGAATGGCTTCATGCCAAAGCAGAAGAAACCGGCCTACCCAGCGAATCTTTCGACGTCATCACGCTGCATTCTGTCATACACGAACTACCGCGCACCATTACCTCCGCCATTTTTCAGGAAGCCCGGCGGCTTCTACGCCCTGGCGGATGCCTGGCCATTTTCGACAACGACCCAGAGTCCGCCGTTATTCAAAATCTGCCACCCGTGCTGTTCACACTGATGAAAAGCACCGAACCCTGGAGTGACGATTACTACACATTTGATGTAGAAACTGCACTCCGTGAAAGTGACTTCGAGACTGTTGTTTCTGCCGCGACCGATCCGCGTCACCGTGTGCTAATAGCTGTTAAATCATAGCGTTCAGAAATTGAACAGGGTTGTGAGAATAGACAGGCTCTGTGCGTATCTCTCTCGTTTGGTGCTGACGGCAACAGCTTATAAGGCAAAGTTGCTGTGTTCGGGAATTTTTGTGAGTGGGCGAAATGAGGCTTCTCTGCTGAAGGAAGATTTATCGGTGGGAGGGTTGGCGTTGCTGCGATCGCTAACCTCTAAAGTGGACTATGACAATAAAACTGTGACGGTGTCTTGCTTCGGCGCATTTAAGCGAACAGCCCTATATAGACCTGGGTTGGGGAGTACGCTGGTGCTAGGGAGTACGGTTGAAGCGTTGCAGGTACAAGCCGCTCCCTTCTATGCCTGGCAGGCTCAAAACCCTCGAAAAAAGTCTTCGTTGCCTATTGGAAAAGAATCGCCACAAGAGATTGATAAAGCTCAGCTGGCACAGGTCATAATAAATGCCTTTGAGAACCGTACTTCTCGTACCAGTGCGATTGTTGTTCTTTACAAGGGAGAGATGATCGCGGAGCGCTACGCCGCAGGGTTTTCGTCAGAGACCCCACTGCTAGGCTGGTCAATGGCGAAGAGTGTAGTGAATGCGTTAGTTGGTGTTCTGGTAAAAGACGGTAAGCTCTCTCTAGAGTCGAAAGGGCTGCTCCCTGAGTGGCGAAGCGCAGAAGACCCGCGCAGAGAAATCACGCTAGATCAGCTGTTGAAAATGAGCAGTGGCCTACAGTTTTCGGAGCAGTATGCGAATCCGCTTTCAGACATTATCACGATGCTGTTTCATACGGGTGAAGGAGCCGCGTATACAGCGCGGCAACCTTTGCAGAACACACCAGGCAGCACATTTCACTATTCGGGCGGGTCAACGGTTTTGCTATGCCGAATTATTCGCGAAGCGATCGGTGGCAGCCTGGCCGATTATTTCTCGTTTCCCCAGCGAGCACTGTTCGACCGACTTGGCATGGCGAGTGCGGTGATAGAGCCGGATGCGGCAGGCACTTTTGTGGGCTCGTCTTTTCTGTATGCGACAGCGCGGGATTGGGCGAAGTTTGGCTTACTGTATTTGCAGGATGGTTGCTGGGACTTCGGCTACGCTCAGTCACCAAACTGGCCGCGAATTTTGCAGGAGGGCAGGGTAGCGAATTCTACAGCGCCTAGTGAAACGGCAGAATATTATGGCGCACATTTTTGGCGAGTGGTGCCGAATTCGTATACGGATAGCGATCGCAGTCGAGATGATAGCTGGCCGAAGGATGCATATTTGGCGGCAGGGTATCAGGGGCAGTTTGTGACGGTGGTGCCGAGTCGAGATTTGGTCGTGGTGCGGTTGGGGCGAGCGCACAAGCGGAATAGTTGGGACCAAGTAAAGTTCATTGCGCAAGTAACGGACCTTGTAAAGCCACCAGTCAAATAGTGAATACAAAAAGGGGCTTCCAATATATCGGTTAGCCAAAAGAAAATGACTCGCAATTAGAGAAATGTTCACAGGTGTGAAAACAAACTATTTTCTGAGCAAAGTGAGCACAGAAACAAAATACAAAGTTTTTATGTTAATGCAGTGCACATACCGTACTGGGACTAAATCAATGGCATAGTTACAAAACTATCTTGCGTGTGGTCGGTAATACCCAAAACGTTTATGCATCCCCTACTCAAAAGGCTTCAGTCTGATGTCGAGTCCGGCAGCGAAAAAGTCATGCTAGACATGATCTATTTCGTCAACCGCTGGAGTAAACCCAAACTAAATTTATCGAATCTAAAGCTAGAATCAATTTCCCCAAAGCTATTTGAGCTGGATAGAATACGGATTCTTAACCTTTCTAAAAACAACCTAATTGCCCTACCACCAGAGCTGAAAAATCTCAAAAGCCTAGAAATTCTTGACCTCTCAAACAATCAATTAGACGCATTCCCTTCTCCGAGCTGTTTGCCGCCTTCCCTCAAGAGCATCATCCTGAGAGGAAACAAAATTAGCGAGGTAGATTTCAGAGGGCAAGCAGAACTCCCTTCGTTGCTGCGCATAGACTTAGAAAATAACAAAGTTTCAGCTTTTTATGGCTCGGCCTCCCCGCAAAGTAATCTCAAGGAACTAAATCTGAGAGGCAATAAACTTAGAGCCTTTCATATCGCGCAGAGTCGCTCTATTCAAGCGCTAAATTTGAGTGCGAATGGAATTCGCAACATCTCTTTCGACGTCCATCCTCAAACTCAGCTGAAGCAGCTCTCTTTGAGTAAAAATGGCTTAACCTCGTTCCCGTCCTTCATTCTCAAATGTTCACAGCTAGAGCTTTTGGACCTATCGGCAAATAAGCTGACAGCCCTCCCAGACGATCTCTCTCAGAGACTAGCCCGACTAGAGCGGCTACTGCTTAACGACAATGCGATCGCTGATCTCCCCAACAACTTATATTTCCTAGCAGGACTTCAGGAACTGCAACTCTCCAAAAATAAATTCAGGATTTTGTCACCGGAGATTTCCCGGCTGCCGCAAATCAAAATCCTTGAAGCTTTTGACAATCCTCTAGAATCTCCTCCAAAAGCTGTCTCTGAGCAAGGCAGCTCAGCAACGATTCGATTCCTAAAAGAGATTGATGTCCAAGGAATTACAGGAGAGGGCAACAAACTCTGGACGTCTAAACTTATGGTCGTTGGCGAAGGTGGCGTTGGGAAAACGTCACTGGTTAAGGCACTCAAGGGAGAAGCTCACGACAGTTCAGAATTTACGACTCATGGCATACAGCTAGATTCTATTGACATCAAGCATCCTCACGAATCTTCTGTTCAGATGAATCTGAATATTTGGGATTTTGGAGGGCAGCAGATTTACCATGCTACCCATCAATTTTTCCTCACAGATAACTCCATTTTTATCTTTGCCTGGAATGCTAGAACCGAGTTCAATCAAGGAAGGCCTTATTACTGGCTAGACATGATTACGGCCAATGCTCAAAATGCGCCCATCGTATTGGTTGCGACCCATCTAGATCAGCGGCGAGAGCTCATCCCGCTCGACTACCTACAAGAAAAATACCCTCAAATAAAAGCTTTTATTGAAGTCAGCAACCTCGATCGCCAGGGCATAGAATTCCTATATGCCGAAATCCGAGCCCTTGCAGCTGATTTACCCCTCATGGGAAAACCTTGGCCAAAGCGATGGGGCGAGGCCACCGAGGCATTAAAAACCAGCTCCAAAAAAATCATCTCTAGGCAGCAGATGATGGAGGTTTTTCGACAGCATTCTCTCGATCGAGAAAACTCAGAAGTATTGGCCAAGTATTTACACGATTTAGGTACGATACTCCAGTATCCAGACTCCGATGCCCTCAAAGATTACGTTATCCTCAATCCTCAATGGATTAGTGAATACATCAGTAAAGTCATCACCAGCGACTCTTTGTTAGACAACAAAGGCTTGCTCGATCAGACCACAATCTCCGACGAGTGGGCTGACTTAACTAAGCCGATGCAGGAGCTGTTTCTAGAACTCATGGAACAGTACGACTTAGCCTACAAAGTTCCTGGAAACTCAGAATATAGAGCCATTATTGTTGAACAGCTCAATCCAGATAGACCGCAAGAGTATCAACAGTGGAAGCAGCTGCTAGCACGCAAAGACCTTAAGAAGGTTGAGATTGAGTATAGGCTTAGTTCAATGCAGCCGGGTTTGCCGACTTGGTTCATTGCGCGATCGCATCGTTTTTCTACCGGCGTACACTGGAGAAGTGGCGCTATTTTTGCCGATAGCAAAGAACAAAAAAATCATGCGCTGATCGAATCATTTGACCAAGAGAAGCTCATTCGCTTAACGGTCGTAGGCATTAGCCCACACAACTTTTTGTCTATTTTAAAAGATGGCCTAGAGCTGACATTTGATCGATATCCAGGCATGAAAGTTCGAGGCTTTGTCCCCTGCCCAACTCACGACGACGCAGGTGCTTGCGAAGGGCGTTTTCCCCATGAAAAGCTAGGGAAAGCGCTAGATAGAGGACTTTCTTCTATGCAGTGCCAATCCTGTTTTGAACAAATAGAAATTCAACAGCTGCTTTTTGGCATCGGTGGCTCAAGTACAGAACTATTTACCAAAATTGAGGAGAAAGTCGGAATCATCAACGACCTGTTGCCTGAGCAACGACAGCCTAGTCAGTCAGTACAGATACAGGCCCAATCTTCCCAGTTTGACGATCAGGTTTTTCTAATACACCAAATCAACAGAATCGTTTACCAAGCCGTTTCTCAGCTCAACGAGACCCAATCCAGTGAGTTCAAAGAGATTCGAAAAATGCTGACTGGCATTTCTGACAACTTTGATCTGTTGCATAGAAGATTCAATGCTCAATTTAAAGCAATTCAGGGTAGTCAAGAGTCCCATTGCCCCAGCACTTTCCTATTCAAATCAAGCAACCGCAGAGAAAATATCATTGCGAATGCGCCCTTGGAGCTACATTTATTGTGCCAAAATCCAAAACACATACATCCTGCAACAACTGTAATCGGCGGCGGCAAAGCCTATAAGCCATACATCATAAAGCGTCCAAAGGAATGGTTTATGAACATAGCGCCCTATATTAAAGCCATTGTTCAACTTGTTTCTTATGCGCCTATGCTGCCCAGTAGTCCGCTTGCTCAAGCCGCTGACTTGACCGAAAAGTGCCTTGAGGATATGGAGTCTCTGCTACAGCAGATAGAACAATTCAGTGAGGGCGTTTCACTGCCGACAGTATCTACCTACGACGATGAAATATCTGTAGATGGAGCACAGCTCAGAGCCTTTAGATCACTTCTAGATGAAGTCGATACAACCCACGAATGGCAAGGACTAAAAAAGTGGCTTTCACCAGAGGGACACTATCTGTGGCTATGTCCATATCACTACGAGCAATGCAGCAAACATTTCAACGAATAGTGCACAAGCGTCTCAACCAAATTGCCGAAACTTCGGAAATCTCCCTGATGGGTTTGTAGTTCCTGAAAGAGTAATCTCGAAATCCTGAAAAATTACCTAAGTACTACCACCATGAATCCAGAAATTCTCACCAGCATAGAACTCTGCCTCACTCTATCTATCTCCGTAGTCATCCTATGCCCCATCCTGATGTACTGTTTACCGCACGGCAAGAAGGCAGTGTAATAAGCGGCAACTTGCAGATGATAGCTATACCCAAACAAAAAGCCCGAGACTCCATAAGAGTCTCGGGCTTTTGCCGTTTCAAGCGTTTAACCGACAACACGACTTGTCTGGTGGTGACTACAGCAGCAAAAACTCAATTCCGAATCAACTGAAACTGATACAAAACTAATCAATCGCGCGTCAATTTTAGCTGCATGCTAGTCAACCACGTGGATTACCCCGCAGGCCGCCGCGCCCTGTACGGCATTGGACAAAAAGCTATCGTCGTTCGTCAGTAGGCCTACACCACCCGAAGCTACTGCGCCAACAACCAAATCTTCTGTGAGATTCCGCTCACCGTCCTCTTGCAGTTCCTCATTTGCCACATGACAAGCCGCACCTGCTGCCGCGCCATTTACCGCATCATCTACACCAAGCTCGTCTCCCAAGAGGACGCCAGTGCCCAAACCCACGCCAGCACCGATTGCTGTATCTTCTACAATCGTTCCGGCCTTGGCAGGCTGGGCCATCATCACCATTAGTCCTGTGAGTGCAGCGGCGGCCAACCCTGGCATCATGACTCTATGTGAAAGGTTAATTGAAAAGGCATTCGAAAAATTGGAGCGTTTCATAGATACAAATCCCTAGGTGATCAAAACAGTGATCAAAAAACTATCTCAACATTTGACGATGATTTAAATCATACCTAAGCATCTCAAAATAGATCAAATCCAAGAGACATTAGAACGGTTATTGCCTCTTAAACATCTGCTGAACCTAAGGCCAGCACGGCATTCTGCCCGCCAAACCCGAAGCTAAAGCACAGTAAATGACGGAGTGACCTCTGCACTCCTAGCTGCACAAAATTTAATGGAAAGTCTGCCGTTTTCAGCCCTACACAGGGGACTATTGCCTGCTGCTGCAAGCTCAGTAATCCCAACCCTACAATCAGTGCTCCCGAAGCACCAAGTGTATGGCCTGTTGCCCCTTTACTGGCCATTACTGGTACCTGCGTTCCTAATATCTTTGCGACTAGTGTCGCCTCCATTTGGTCATTTTGCGCTGTGCTTGTCCCGTGAGTATGTACCGCGTCTATCTCTGTTGGCTGTAACCCGCTTCGCTGCAAACACAGCGCTACTGCTTGCCGACCCATTTCATAGCTTGGATCAAATGAACTCACGTGATGGCTGTCATTTGTAATGCCCACACCCAAAACTTTTCCGTAGACCTTTGCTTGCCGTGCCATTGCCGCTGCTGCCGACTCCAGCACTATCAGTGCTCCGCCTTCGCCTAGTACAAAGCCTTCACGATCCACATCGAAGGGGTAGCAGCCTGTTTTGGCCCGCGCGCCCATTTTGCGACAGCCTGCCAGGGTTAATCGGGTAACGGGGGACTCTACTGCGCCTGCGATCGCACGTTCACACGCCCCCCGCCGAATCAACTCCGCCGCCTGCGCTATCGCCCACACGCCCGTCGCACAAGCCGCCATTGGAGCCAATAAGGGCCCCTTCGCACTTACCGCTCGCGCCGCACTCAGCGCTGGCCCATGTCCTAATGACTGAAGCCAATTTCCCTTTACTTGCCCAGGCGTCTCTCGCTGCTGAAGCGCCATGGCTTCTAGGGTTTGCAGATGGCTACGGCTGGAGCCCACCACAACACCACAGCTATCAGCATCAACAGCACCCAATCCGGCGTCGGTCCAGGCCTCCTTTGCTAGGGTCTCGGTCAAGATCTGTAAATTCAGCGGAGCCTTCCCGCACATGGCTATCGGCCCAGGTGCTAGATCCAAAAATGGCTGACGAAGTGCGATCGCACTTTCACCAGCCATTAACCTTGTCCAGTTTATCGCCGCCGTATCACCTAGCGCCGTTTTCATCGCCAGCCCTGTGACGACGACATCTTGCTCAGCAATCGTCATGAACTGGCTGATCCCATAGCTCCTGCGTTTGGCGTGGTACTACTCTGCCGCAGGTTCACTCACCGCACCCACAGGCTGCACCAAATTATCGCCTCCAGCGGTCACCTGCACATAGGCAATTACGTCGCCCTGCTGAATGTCGTCCACTACGTCCATCCCTTCAGTTACGTAGCCGAACACCGCGTAGCTACCATCCAAGAAGGGCACATCTGCCAGCGTAATGTAGAACTGCGAAGAGGCTGTGTTTGTGCCAGAGCGCGCCATGGCGATCGCGCCCCGACGGTGATTCAGTACTGGCTTCGCGTCTAGCTGAGCTTCAGGAAAAGTCACCCCGTATACGGGCTCATCTGCATCCACTGGCAAAATCTCCAGCGGAATCTGCCGCTCAATGCCTAGCCCAGTATCTGGAACGTAGCCACCTCGACCGAGCTGAGAAATAGGGACATTGGGATCTTTGCTGACCGGATCGCCGCCTTGCGCTACGAAGGGCTCAGGCGATCGCACCACCCGGTGAAAAATTGTCCCGTCGTACACTTCTTTCTGCGCCAAATCTACAAAATTACCCGCCGTGTAAGGCGCTTTGTCACCATCTAGCTCCACCGTAATCGTGCGGTTACCCACCCTAATCTCAACCGTCGCTGTTCCATCCAATCGCACAAGCCCTTCTGTCAGCTCATCCGTAGATGGCAATACCGCTACAGGCGGAGCCAGCTCTATGGCGCTACCTGCAGGCTCGCTATTCGTAGCCGCATCAATAGGTGTGCTACAGCTCCCTAGCAAAAGCGCGATCACCACAAAAGCAAACCACCCAGACCTAAACCCTAATTTCATCTATATATTCCTTAAAAGCCAAAACAAACGTGCTTGATATGAGCAGAGTGCGCACATTCTGGCATAGGAAGTGCCCTACTTCAATGCGGCCATTACCTAAATCACCGTTTGAATAAAGGCACTGTGCAAACGGTTTACTAGTTTACAAACCTTCTAAAGGCACCTGCAAAAAGCGAGCGAGCTCAGCCCCTTGATTTTCTAGTTCGGCTAGAGAAATGGGTTGGCCTACGCGTGTCATTGGGATGTTGCCTTTGCCTTTCACCCGCAGATATAGAGCCCTCTTAGGGTTCAGGCCTTCCTTGATTTCTGCGCGCACCGCCAGTAAGTCCTTTAGCGGATAGCGAATGTCGATTGTTCGGTTTTTCCCTGGAAAGCCATAGCGAAAAATCCGAGCCTCACTATCTTCCTTATCAAATTCGTTGTAGCCGCTGCCCACGTTCCAAGAAATAATCAGGCACAGATAGGTGCACAGGAGGATGGCTACCGTGCCATAAAATCCCATGGCGATGCCCTGAGGAATAAATACCAGCTGAGCTGGGAGGTCGGAAAAAGGCAGCAGATTGGTATGTAAGTAGCTAGAAATGCCCGCAAGGAAAAATCCGACGCCCCCAATCGCCGTCACCCCGGCCCAAAAGTAGTTACTGGGCCGCCGTGCGCCCAAAATTTCCCGGCGGAGTACTGTTTTTTCAGCCGTTTTGCCAGCGGCTTTTTTGCTGGTAGCCTTCGTAGAAGAATTGGAGGGAGCAGGGGTTTTAGAGGCTGTCATTACGGTGTAAAGGATGATTACGCAGCGTTAAGAACACGCTGACTAAATAGTATCGGGTTAAAGAGAGGTCTGCGAGAACGCCACTGATGAAATTAATTTTTCGAGAGCAAAAGTTTACCAAACGTTAAGAATTTGGAAGCTGCTCAGTGTTTACCGAGGTCTGTAGAAAAGCACGCAATTATTAATGTAGTGGAGAAAACAAAGGTGTTTGAGGCGTTTTGACTTCTGGATGTTGTGGGTGCGATCGCGCCGAAACCACCTGCCCATAAGGAGATTTTCCAAAAAAAAGAATCTGAGAGCTTACATAACAGATTGTAAAATTCTGAATCAGTCCTTATGATAAGTACATGCCAAAATCCTTTACGGTGGCTAATTCTAGCTACCCGACTCTGGACTGATCTGGATAATCCATAATTTCGGTCCGTTGGTATCTATGGCACTTTCGCTTGTTTTTACGCGCTGCTCCGGCACGCGCAATGGCAAACGAGGCTGTTAAAGAAACAAAGGACTTAATTGTTTAATTAAGAGCCAAATAAGAGGATTGATAAAATGACCATTGCAATGGGACAAGCGCCCGCCGCACGGGGACGGTTTGACGTCCTCGATGACTGGCTAAAGCGCGACCGATTTGTCTTTGTGGGTTGGTCCGGCTTGCTTCTATTCCCCTGCGCCTTCATGGCAATTGGTGG
>JBHJIY010000209.1:0-10739 GCA_050042985.1 Phormidesmis sp.
TTGTTTGATGACATTCTTTTTTTATTCTTTCTGTTTGAGCAGTCAGCGAAATTTCCGACTGCTTTGTCTTTGGATCGCTGGGAATTAGCATAAAGCCGTACTTTCACGTAAGATCTCTGTTGCGAAAACGATCACGAGACCCGCGCTATGAACCAGTATTTTGCAACCGTTGCGAGAGGGCTAGAGCCTTTGATGGTGAAAGAGCTAGAGCAGCTGGGCGCAACAGATGTACAGCCTGGCTTTTGTGGTGCGGCCTTTAAAGGCGACCGCACACTCCTCTACAAAGTAAACCTATGGGCCCGCCTCCCCTTTAGAATTTTGCTACGCATCAGCGAATTCGACTGCGCCGATGGCGACAACCTGTTCGCCGGGGTGCAGCGCATTGACTGGAGCGAATATCTCACCCCCGAACTCACCCTTTCAGTAACGGCCACCGGTAAAACAGACGCGCTACACCACACCCATTTCACCTCGCTTCAGGTAAAAAACGCTATCGTACAGCAGCAAACCGACACCCTCGGCTATCGCTCCGATGTCGATACTCACGAGCCGGATGTGCGCATTAATGTGCACCTACACGAGAACAGAGCCACTATTAGCCTAGATAGCTCAGGTGACAGCCTTCATCGACGGGGCTACCGGCCAGCCGTAGGCGCAGCGCCGCTCAAGGAGTCTTTGGCATCGGCATTGATTCAAATGTCTGGCTGGCAGCCGGGACAGGCTTTTTTCGATCCACTGTGTGGATCGGGGACGTTGCCATTGGAAGCGGCGCTGCGATCACTGCGGGTCGCCCCCGGACTCTTCCGTGAGCGCTTTGGCTTTGAAACTTGGCTAGACTTTGACGAAGCACTGTGGGACGAGATGCTAAATGAGGCGGAAGATCAGCAGCAGGAAGATTTGGCGGCTTTTGTGGGGGGAAGCGATCGCGACCTCAACGTCATTGTGCAAGCCAACAGCAACGCTCAAAAATGCGGCATCGAGCACCTCGTAAAATTCCAGCAGAGCGAACTCGAAAACGTAGAAGCACCCACAGACAGCGGCATTGTAATGTGCAACCCTCCCTACGGCGAACGCCTCGGAAAAGACACCGACTTAGCCGCCTTTTACAAACTACTCGGCACCGTACTCAAGGAGCGCTTCAAAGGTTGGACTGCCTACATTCTCAGCGGGAACAAAGCCCTCTCGCGCAACATTGGCATGAAATCAGCAGAACGCACCCCGGTATACAACGGCGCATTACTCTGCCAACTGATGAAATACGATATTTATTAAGGAAACAGCAAGTCATCGCAATAACCTACCTCCTCAGGAAGTCACTACCTTAAGCTCAGCGATATCTCAGCGTAGCTGTCTACTATATAAATAACAGAAACGTTAGTAGTGCTCTCTTCTCTGTGAAGAAGGGAGAAATTTTGAAACGATGAAGAAAAGACGCTTTTTACAGACCAGTGCCGTGATTTTGGGTGCGGTGGCACTATCGGAGTTTTTGCCATCGCAGGCGAAGGATAGTGCGGCAACGAGTGCACCCACATCCAACAGAAATAAAGGCGAAGAGGGTGAGTTTGAAATCACCAAAACAGAGGAAGAATGGCGGGCTATTTTGTCGCCTGAAGCGTTTGCAGTTTTGAGAAAAGAAGGCACAGAGGCCCCTCACAGCAGTGAGCTCAATAACATTTCTGCTGCCGGGATTTACAGCTGCGCTGGCTGTGAGCTTCCTTTATACTCTTCTGAAACCAAATTCGACAGCGGCACCGGTTGGCCTAGCTTCTATGCACCATTAGAAAACGCAGTTGCCACCTCTGTTGATCGCTCATTTCTAATGACTCGGACTGAAGTACACTGCCGCCGATGTGGCGGACACTTGGGGCATGTATTTGAAGATGGACCCGCACCAACTGGCTTACGCTACTGTATGAACGGTGTTGCAATGTCATTTACAGCAGCCTAGGGATTTAGCTTTTCAGACATGTTTTATGACCAATAGTTGTTTCGAGTACGTCAAAACAACTATTGGTCATGGCGAGTCTTGACTATCGCCAAACCACTTCTCGCGGATAAGCTGTAGGCGACCTTGTTCTTGGAGTGTCAAGATTTCGCGGTCAACGGATTCTGTCAGCTGAGCTTGGTCACGAAAGGCCACACCGTAGTCTTCTCGCGTGAGCAGGCGACCTGTGATTTCAAAGGTATCGGGTGCACGGCTAGCCACATACTTGAGCGCTGGATAGTCGTGCACAACGGCAGCCACTTCTCCCGCCTCTAGGGCATCGACCATGTCATCAAAATTAGCAAATTCAATGAGTTCTACGGGTTTTGCTCGAACATAGCTTTCTGCAGTAGTGGTATCAATAACGCCCACTTTCTCGCCTACCAGATCTTCAAAAGACAGATTGCTTTCTTCTAACTGGTCAACAGTGAGCGAAGCGATAAAGTCAGCCACAATGAAGAAACTCGCTCCCATCCAGATGCAGGCAACAATTCTGGCAGGTAGCCGATTAGGTGTGACATCGCCATAGCCGAATGTCCCTAGCGTGACAATGGCAAACCACATACCCTGACCGACACCTTTGAGCGGATCGCTCGAAAAGCTATCGTTGTGTTTGTGCTCTAAAGACCATATTAGTAAGGCAACACCTGCGCTGGTGGCCATCACTAGCAAAAAGGGTTTCCAGACTTTCCAGCTCAACAAGCCCGACAGCGCAGACTGCCATCGATTGCCACTAGACGCTTGCACCATCAGCTGCAAGCCTGATCGGTAAAAGGGGTATGAAAAGTCAATGCCAGCAGCCTCACGCGCAGCTGTGATAGAAATTCCTGCCATCGCCGCATCAATCTCTCCCACACTTAGCCCATCGAGCATAGATTGCACTGAGTCGTAGCGAACCCATTCTGTTTCAAACCCTGAGGCTCGCGCAATCTCATTCCACACTTCTACACTGTAACCAAAGGGCACCTGTTCTTCTAAAAACACAAAGGGAAGAATCTCTTTGGTGCCTACTTTCAATGTTTGAGAGCTGTCAGACTGCGCTTCGGTTATATTCTGTTGAGTAGCTGGCTGATCACCTAAAGGAGATTCCGTAGGGGCTTGAGCAGTTGCAGCAGAACAAGACATCGCCAGCACCGTTAGCGTCATGCTACAAGCAGCACCATAGCTGAGCTGTCTCCATCGTTTCATAGTTTCTCAAGTTAGAGTCTGGTTATATAGACAGTAGCGCTCAGCTAAATCCGGTCAGTCCCTGAGTCATTGACTGTGCCAATGGCTTGGCCTGCAAGCCACCCTGTCGTCCAAGCATTTTGAAAATTGAACCCACCGGTAATCCCGTCTACGTCCAAAATCTCTCCTGACAAGTATAAACCGTCACATCTGCGACTCTCCATAGTTTTGAAGTTGACCTCCTTAAGGCAGACGCCACCGCAGGTCACAAATTCATCTTTGAAAACACCTTTGCCAGTAATCTCATAGGTGCCTTGGGTGAGTTCTTGGACAAGGCGGTTGAGCTGTTTTTTGGACAGGTTGGCCCAGGTGAGGGCGGTATCAATATCGATACGGCTTAGCAAGTAGTTCCATAGTCGTTTGGAGATAACAGGATAGAGGCTGTAGGTGGCGATCTTCTTCTTCACATTTGTCGCTTTTACCTGCTGCAATTCACTGCGTACTTGGTCCTGATTTATATCAGGTAGCCAATTGACAAGCAAGTGACCTCTGTACTTTGTGGTGTGTAAAAGGCGCGCCGCCCATGCAGATAATTTGAGAACAGCCGGGCCGCTGAGCCCCCAGTGGGTAATGAGCAAAGGGCCAGTCTGCTGGAGCGCTTTGAGTTCTTTTTTGCTCGCGCCTTCTACTTTGAGCTGCACGTGCGCCGGGTTGACAGCGACGCCGCTGAGCTGATGCAGGCGTTTATCGGCAATATTGAAGGTAAACAGTGAGGGAACGGGCGTTTCTAGCTGATGGCCTAGGGCTTTGGCGATGCGGTAGCCAGTAGGGCTGCTGCCAGTAGTGAGGAGGAGGCGGTCATACGTTACTGTCTGTTCAGATTTCAGCTGGAGATTGAATCTGCCGTTTACTTTTTCAGCACTGACGCTGGGCGATCGCACCTTCACCATCACACCTGCCCGCTCCGCCGCCCGGCTCAAACACGCAATCACGGTTCCTGAATCATCCGTCACCGGAAACATGCGTCCGTCTGGCTCCGTTTTTAGCTTTACCCCACGCTCGGCAAACCAGTTCACCGTATCCTTTGGCTGAAAGCGGCTGAAGGCGCCACGCAGGGCCTTACCACCACGCGGATAGCTTTGTACGAGCTGGGCCGGGTCAAAGCAGTGATGGGTGACATTGCAGCGACCACCACCAGAAATACGGACTTTGGCGAGAGGTTGGGGACCGGCTTCGTAGAGGGTAACGTGGGCTTTAGGATTGGCATTTGCGGCTGCGATCGCGCCAAAAAATCCTGCTGCGCCACCTCCTACCACTGCTATCGATAATTCCCGCTCACCCATACTTTTGAAAAATCTGCTGACATCTCTATTCTATGGCTGTCTTTGCTTCTCCAATGGCTTTCCTCTGCCTTTCTAGAGATCTACAATCGCGACACCATCCTATATACTTTTGTTAAGTAAGTTAACAGACCTATTTTCCATGGCCAGCAAAGACAAAATCAGACAGCACCTCGCGCAGAGCGCCACCATCTCCCTCGGTATCTCTGAGCCCACCAAAGGCGACGAAGCCAAGAAAATGAAAATGCTAGAGCACGTGCAAAAGAGCCTCAGTAAAGACAGCGAATCTTAATCTCCAGCTCTCAATCATGCATGCCAACTGAAATCGCCGAAGCCTTTGCATTGCATCGCTCGGCGACTTCGTCTGTTTTTGCGGCCATTACAAAGTCGTTCTTATGTAGGCCAGCGATCGCATGGGTCCACCAGGTTACCGTCACCTTCCCCCATTCGGTCAGTAGCGCAGGATGATGCCCTGCTGATTCTGCTAGTTCGGCCACTCGATTGGTAAAAGCCAGCGCTTGCAGAAAATTTGAGAAGCCATACTGACGCTGAATTTGAGAGATGCCATCTGGAGTAATTACCTGCCAGTGAGGTAGCTGGGCATGGTGCTTAGCAATTTCATCTGCGGTCGCTGGCGGCAGCGTACCCGAGCAAGGAATACACGTTTGCTGAGCAAGATTATCTGACATCTGATTTCTCCTAATGCGCCGTTTCCTTCATATCTCCTCTTAAATTGTCATTCATAAAGCCGCAAAACGACGCTAACTTTTGTAGTGCTTTTCTACCCTTCAGAGGCTTGCGCTTCGGCACTTTATTTCAGTCATGGCAACGTTCAGCTATGGTAACGAAGTGATTTTAACCTTTCCCTGCTGCTGTGATTCAGTTCTCATTTGTTTTAGTCGAGCCTGGTGAAGCCGGTAACATCGGCGCAGCAGCCCGCGCGATCAATACTATGGGCTATACCGATTTGCGTCTGGTACGGCCCAAAGCAGATCATCTCAGCGGTATCGCTAAGGCAATGGGCCACGGCTCAGCGCATATTTTAGAAGCGGCTCCCATTTACGAAGAGCTGGCAGATGCGATCGCTGATATTGACCTTGCCTGTGCAACCACGGCTCGCCATCGTATCGAGAAACATCACTACGTTTCAGTTCGTGATTTGCCTGAGGCGATCGCAGCAAAAGGTAACACCCTGACAAGAGTCGCGATTGTTTTTGGCAGCGAGCGCTCTGGCCTCAGCAATAGAGATGTAGGCATTTGCGACGTCGTGACGAACATTCCCCAAGTTAGCCTACAGCCATCGTTAAATCTCTCTCAAGCAGTGATGATCTACGCCTTTACGTTGGCAGAGTCACACACACAAATTCAAATAGAGGACCAACGGCTCAACGCTAGAGAGATGCCGGTAGAACAGTATATGCAGCTGAAAAAAAATCTCTCTAAACTCATGACAACAGTTGGTCTTTCTGAACGCTATCAAAGCTATGTGATTAAGGCGATAGCTCGTCTCGGCTACGAAGATCTCTATCTGATTCAAAACATTCGTACACTTGTCAGCAACAAACTTCAGCAAAGATAAAGAGCTTATCGCCTCTAAAAAAGAGCAACAGATAAATCATCCATAGCTACATACGGTTTTAGCAGCACTTCAAAACAAGTGGAGAATTGGCTATTTGTTCTTGAATCGTACTGTGAAAAGATCATTCGCAATTGCTGTTCCCAGTAAAATGAAACTACACCCAATAACCATCGCAACAGTAATTGGCTCTCTCAACACAGCCCAGCCCCAAACCATTGCAAAAGCAGGGACAAGATAAGTTACCGTCAGCGCTTTGCTAGAGCCTACGTTTTGAATCAGCCGGAAGTAAAGGATGTAGGCAGCCGCAGTAGACAGGACGGCTAGCGCCAATACTACTAATATGACACTGGCCGAGGGTGCAGCTGTCGGGACGGTGAAGGGAAGTAAAGGGAGAAGTGCGATCGCCGCGCTCAACTGACTCACCACTGTTATCACCAATGGTGAAATTCCCGTGAGCTGACGCTTGGCATAGGGTGCGGCCACAGCGTATGCCATTGCAGCCAACAGTCCAGACACAATCGAAACCACGACCGTCGGTGTCATTGCTAGGGTCTGCCAGCCAATGAGAATCACCACACCGACAAAGCCCAAACCGAGACCTAGCAATCGCTCTAGCGTTAATTTCTCGTGATACCAGATAGCCGCCACAACCATTCCAAATAGTGGCGTAGTGGCATTCAAAATAGAGGTGTAGCCCGCCGGCAGAGAGACCGAAGCAAACGCCAGCAGCAAGAATGGCAGCGCTGAATTGAGACAACCAACTACAAATAGGGACTTAAGATTAGCGCGTATCGTTGGTCCTGCACTGAGGCGCAAGAGCAACGGCAGCAGAACAATCCCAGCTATCAGCACTCGCAGCTCAATCAGCCAAACCGGTCCCAATACGGGCGCGGCTATTCGCATAAATAAGAAAGAGCCACCCCACAACGCAGACAGAAGTAACAGCTCCGCAACATCAGAGGGTTTCATATAGATCCTGCTAGTGCTAATCAGCACTGGTAACAGCTGGGCTTAGTCTACAGACGCAGCGAAGCTAGCACTAGCACTTTTCGGCAGTCGTATTTACTCACACAGTATTCAGCTTACACAGAATTATTCATGCCGCTATTGGCTCTACGCATTCCGCTGTCTCGTTTCGAGGATTGTTCACAGCAGTACTCACCTCGTAAGCCTGCATGTCTTCTGATTTGAAAGGGCGTAACAAAGGCTGTAGGGCATCTCTTTTTTGCACGGTTGGGTCTAGCCATAGGTCGTAGTCTTGCGGATTGACGATGACGGGCATCCGGTTATGAATGGACTGCAGCAGCTCATTCGTTTCGGTCGTGAGGATAGTGCAACTCTCCAGATAGCTACCGTCGCCGCTCTCCCAAATCTCCCAGAGACCTGCCATACCAAACAGCGCCCTGTCCGCCATTTGAATATAGTAAGGCTGCTTTTTGGCACCTTTTGCCGCGGCCTTTTTCCACTCATAAAAGCCATCGGCAAGGATGAGGCACCGACGGCGCTTGAAAGCTGTACGGAATGAGGGCTTGTCAGCAGCCGTCTCCGAACGCGCATTAATCATGCGATTGCCGATGGCGGGATCTTTTGCCCAGGAAGGGACGAGTCCCCATTGAAAAATGCGGTACTCGCGCTCTGTAGCGGGTTGGGCAATCGCACTAACCGGCTGAGAGGGTGCTACGTTGTAGCGCGGCTTGGGAGATGGTGGAGTCGTTAGGTTGAAGGTAGCCGCGATGACGTCTCCGGCTTGCGTCTGCGTATAACGTCCACACATTTGTATACTTCCATCACAAAAAATACATACAGTTAGCCTAGCAATATCTAGAATTGATGACAGATATTACTAGGCTGAATCACCATTACCCTGTCACGTTCGCGCCAAAAATCCCCGTCTATCCCAGTGTTAATACGGGGATCGCTCAAGTCAACAAGCAATATAATCCACTCAGCGACAGTAAAGGCTGAAGATTGCGTCCAATTATTTCAGTTTTGTATATTGCAATACGGTTTAGAAGGCGGTACAACATATGTAGCAACGAAAAAGGTTGCTGCAACCGTTTAGGACATTTCTCAAACACACGCGAGGTCAGCTTCTCTCATCTACGGGTCTAATACGGATCTAACGCAAGATATTTCTGTTTCAGATTTTCGCTCGTACGTAGGGACAGGCTTCACCAGTATCTCAGCTCGCTGACGACGACAAGCCACCATCACTTATCACAGTTTGCTCTTTGGAAAAAGAAAAGCAGCAGCAAAGATAGTGAGCGATAACGCTCAACCCAAAAACAGTCATAAAGAGGGTTATGCCCCTTTTCGTTTAGGGTCTTTCTCTAGGCTAGTTTGTAAAGCAAACAACAGCCAAACATCTCATCTTCTCAACTCTAATTACATCAACTGACTTACCTATCATCTACAGTTTATGGCCAACTAAACGGTTGGTATTATTAGGATGCGCACACCTGCCAACATTTATGCAAGCGAGCTACAAGCTCAGCACACTATTGAGAGCGACGATCTGTTGAAAATTTGTCGCTTAGCCAAAGTTGAGAACGTTTTTGACAAAATAGAATCTTTCAGTTTCGAGCAGTTCTTTGGCTTTGCCTGTCATCTCTTTATCACTACAGAATCTCGTTCCTCCCGCGAACAGCTTGCACACCTTCTGCCTAAGTTCGGCAGTATCGCCGTTTTCTCTCTTCTCAAAATCTCTCATCACCTCAGCACAGCAGACAGTGCGTTAGAGAGAGAGCAACAGCTCGCTATGCTTTCAATGCAAAGCCTCAAAACAATGTCAGTGCCTACTCTAGTTATTGGCTTAGCTCAAATTATAGAAACTGAAATAGGGGCCGAACAGAGGAACTACCAAGACACCATGGACATGGTCGTGCCAGCATTGATTACACTCACCGCCTACCACGGAGAGAATATTCTCTCCGTGCTGTCGGACAAGCTTTCAGCCGCCGCCTGGAATGATCTCCAGCAGCAGCTACTGCAAGCCCTCTCTACGCTCAGAGTTCAGTCGCCACTGCGCAACAGCAGCACTCATCCAATCAAGGTAAAAGTCAAAAACTCAGAGCTACAGCTTGCAGAAGTCGCCTGCTAGTAGGTCTTGCGTTGGCGGTAAGCTTTTTGGTCGGAACAGTTTCCCGTGTCGAGAAGATTCTGTCCAAAACAAAAATTGAGTCCTCAGCTAGCAGTTAGCTAAGGACTCAAACGGGGCTGGCGCGATTCGAACGCGCGACCTACCACTTAGGAGGCGGTTGCTCTATCCAGCTGAGCTACAGCCCCAAACTAGGCCTAGACTTATCGCCACTATGCCTATTACTGCAAGTACTATAGCGCCTGTCCGGTTGCTTGGGTATGTGTGTTTAGATAACGTACTGACTCAACGGCTATTACTGCATTGGGCACAGCAGTGTGTGACACAGTGCTATGCCCCTACGCTCGGCTCCACACCTCGTCCCATGGGCCGCCGCCAACTTCTAGCCCGGCTAAGTCGCTCGATGCATCTATCAACAGTTGCTCGCCAATGCCAGAATCACTACCGACAGACCATAGTTTTAGCTGTAGCTCTCCGTGGGTTGTATCGCGGCACAGCCACTGCAATCCCTCCAGTGTGGGCACTCGCACCCAAGCACCCGCATCTGGCGCACAGCCTACAAGCTCAACCCGATATCGGTAGTCTTGGGCGCTCATATACCAGCTGCCCCAAGGGTCGACCCGCCAGGTAAGGGCTGTTTTGGTAGACACAAATTCGTAGAACTGACCCTGGTAATGGATACCAATCAGACCAACATTTTCTTGCCAGCTGAGCACATCGCGGATACCGCCTACTGCTGTAATGCTGAGTCCTGGAGCTGCTTCAAAGGCGTTGCACTGTAGCCAAAACCACTTGGAGGGAAACGCCCCGCCCCAGTTTTTTTCGGCATAGGCAGGCGCATTTTCAAAGTCGTAGCGATCGCCTTGCCAATCGACCCAGCCCGACGCTAGCCCGTGAGCCATGAGCACCTGCCATCCCGGCTCAAATACAGGTAGGTAAGATAGCCATCCGGCAGTAGCCTGAGGCGTCTTTGCACCCCAGCTAGTCAGTGGCGTTACCTGGTAGTGCCATTGCGCCTTCACCTCTCCGGCCGGGGTCAGCAATTTACCTTGGTGCTGGCCCTCGCACACTTGATAGCCTTCTGTCACCTGATGAAAAAAATCGTCAGCAGGAAGATGTTGGGCGGGCAAAGCTGGCTTTGTAGAACGCTTTGCAGAGCGCCAGTGCCCGAAGCCAAGCTTGTGTGGCCATGCCCAAAACTGCTGAGCATCGGGGAACGTGCGGCAGTAGTAGGCTTCGTTGGGGCCTAAAATTTGAGCGGCACCGCCACTGTGATCTGTACCGCCTGCCGGGTCGTCAATGGAGTACATGAAGGCGAAGGTTTGGGCAGCTGCTGGCAGGGTGAGGCGAAAGTACCAGCCTTCAAAAAAACGACTGGTTTGGCCGCGCCAGTGGTAGCCGCTATGAGGGCCCGAGAATAAAGGACTAGAGGACAGAGAATCAGACAACGGAGAGTCAGAAAGCAAAGGACTAGAAACCCTCATTTGGTTTCTACCCAGCGAGGCACATAGCGCCAAGCGCTTTTGATAGCTTTACGTCGCCATTCGTAGTCTGGCTGCTTTTGGCCAACGA
>JBHJIY010000210.1:0-15182 GCA_050042985.1 Phormidesmis sp.
CATAAATGGATGCAACAGTCGCACAATTCCTTCCAAGATATAACCCAAGGTCTGCAGGGCTGTTTGCTTGGTATCACCCTCGCCATACAGCCGAGGCTTCACCAGCTCAATGTACCAGTCGCAAAAGTCTCCTCGCGTGAACTCATACAGCTCTTTCGAGGCTTCACCCATACCGTACTTGTCGAGATATTCGCGAGTCCGCGCAATAGTTTGGTTGTAGCGAGAGAGAATCCACTGATCAGCCAGTTCTAGTTCGCCCACACTTCCTGGCTCGCCCATTTCCGCAGGTGTTTTGCCGCCCAAATTCATCATTACAAAACGCGAAGCATTCCACAGCTTATTGGTGAAGTTTCGAGAAGCTTCTACCGCTTGCGACTCATCTTTTTCTCGGTCGTAGTCGAGGCGAATATCTTGCCCTGCACCAGCGACTTCACGAATAAGGGTGTAGCGCAGCGCGTCTGTACCGTACTTGTCGATTAACAACAGCGGATCGATGCCGTTGCCCTTAGATTTCGACATTTTTTGGTTCTTTTCATCGCGTACCAGGCCATGAATGTACACAGTGTCAAAAGGCATTTTGCCAGTGAAATGGCCAGCCATTAGGGTCATGCGGGCGACCCAGAAAAAGATAATGTCGAACCCGGTGACCAGCGTTTGGGTGGGGTAGTAGAACTTGTAGTCGGGTGCTTCAGTATCTGGCCAGCCTAGGGTAGACATCGGCCACAGACCAGAGGAGAACCAGGTATCTAGCACATCTGGGTCTTGGCGTAGCTGAATGTCGTCGCCGTATTTCTCTTTGGCTTTGTCCCACGCTTCGCTTTCGCTTTTGGCAACCACAAAAGGCGTGTCGTCGGTGATTTCGTCGTTGCTGCGGCTGACTACGTACCACGCAGGGATTTGATGGCCCCACCACAGCTGACGTGAAATGCACCAGTCGTTTAGCTTGGCGAGCCAGTCGCGATACACCTTAGTCCAGCGTTCGGGGACAAACTGTGGATCGCTGTTGTCATCTAGCGCGGCTAGGGCCTTATCGGCCATTGGCTTGATTTGTACGAACCACTGCGTGGAGATGAGGGGCTCTACAGGGACTTTGCCGCGATCGCTATAAGGAACAGAGTGTTTATAATCTTCAATCTCTCCCATGCGTCCTTGCGACTTCAGCTTTTCTAATACCCACTCCCGCGCCTGAAAGCGATCGATCCCCACAAATTCTTCGCCCGCATTCTCATTCAGCGTGCCGTCCTTATTCAGGATATTGATGACCTGTAGGCTATGCCGCTTACCCATCGCAAAGTCATTCGGGTCGTGCGCAGGTGTCACCTTCACACAGCCCGTACCAAATTCCATATCAACGAACTCATCGCCAATAATCGGAATCTCCCGATCCGCAATCGGCAGCCAAAGATTCTTACCAATGAGATGCTTATAGCGGTCATCATTCGGGTTCACCGCCACCGCCGTATCGCCCAGCATCGTCTCAGGGCGTGTAGTCGCGACTTCTAGCTCGCCTTCTTCGCCCACTAGCGGATAGCGGAAGTGCCACAAATGACCATCTACTTCCTTATTTTCTACTTCTAGATCCGACACCGCAGATTGACTGGCCGGACACCAGTTCACCATGTAGCTGCCACGATAGATCAGCCCTTCCTCATACAGCCGGTTGAACGCTGTCACTACCGCCGTCGAAAGGCCTTCATCCATTGTGAAGCGCTCACGGCTCCAGTCGACAGATACGCCTAGCTTGCGAAGCTGATTGACAATGGTGCCGCCAGACTCAGCCTTCCACTCCCAGGCCCGCTCCAAAAACTTTTCACGCCCTACCGACTCCCGCGTCTGCCCTTCGGCTGCAAACTGCCGCTCCAAAATCGTCTGCACCGCAATGCTGGCATGGTCTGTACCGGGTAGCCACAGCGTGTTTTTCCCGGTCATCCGCTGATAGCGTACTACTGTATCGATCAGCGTCTCTTCAAACGCGTGACCCATATGCAAGCTACCGGTTACATTTGGCGGCGGAATCATCACGCAAAACGGCTCCCCCCCTTTCTCCGGATCCGCCTTAAAGACTTCCCTTTGCTCCCAATATTCTTGCCACTTCGTTTCGGTGGTCTTCGGGTCGTATTGGCTAGCTAGGTTAGGCGTCGTTGCAGTCATTGGGGGTGTGCTTGCAAAGGGTTAATCACTGGTCATGTTAGCAGTGATTAGAACGTTCGAGCGGAGCGAATGCACAATCGTGAAGTATTACGAGGGTAGTGGCGCACAAAAAGGCCTCCAACACACGATGGTCAGAGGCCTTTTTAAGAATAATGAGACGATTGGGCTTTGAGATTACTTTACTGAGCTACTTCAGTGTCTGCTCCAGCATCAACTGTATTCGCCTCAGCAGCCTGCTGCTCCAAAATCGCCTGCTGACGGGCCCGCAAAGACTCTGCTTCGCGATTGATACGACGGCTTTGGCTGCGATAGAAACCCGCATCTACCTGGCCAGCACCAGAGAGCTTGCCTGCACTATGAAACAAGTCCCAGATGTCTGTCCCTGAGCCCAGAAAGCCTTCTTGAGCGTCTGCCGATTGGAAATCTTCGGCGGTATTGGCGATGCCAGAATCCTGAGCAGAGGCAGGTGCTGTGCCAAGGCCCATTCCCAGACCCACACCCAGCAATAGGCTCACACCCATCAAACGCACTGCTAACTTACTCACGACTTAACTACTCCAGCGTAATAATTTTCTTTAGTGTATCAACTCAACTCTATTGCGGCACGGTATGTGTGCCGATCTACCAGTCGGCAGATTCATCGGCCTTTCCTATCCAATTCGTCGGCTAATCAACGGACGAATCGTCGCCAAAGCCGCGACGCTAAATGCCAGCAGCAGTCCTACCGCCAAGCCCAAACTGATATCGCCAAACGGCGCAGCCATCACCGTGCTACCGAAGCTCCAGTCACTATGCAAATAGATATAGCGAATCGGCTCGATCGCGTAGCTCAATGGATTTAAGCTCGCCACAACCTGTAGCCAAGGCGGCATAAAGGACAAAGGCACCAGCGCCGTACTCGCAAACAGCAACGGCAAATTCGTAATGAAGATAACGGCTAATAGTTCGATGTGACCAGGCAGCGCAAAGGCAAGCCCCAGGCTCAGCGCCGTCACCCCAAATACCAGCGTCAGCACAATGAAGGTCATCATGAGCAGTCCACCCAGTCCTGGAAGCCCCGCACCCAGTACAGCACTCAAAGCTACAATTGCCGCTGTCTGCACTAAGCTCATTGTCGCGATAAACAGCGCTGAAGCAATCACAATCGAAAAGCGAGACGCCAAGGGCGCAACCAAAAGCCGGTTCAAAAAGCCAAATTCGCGGTCGAACATCACAGGCAGTCCTGCATTGAGAGCACCCGCAAAGGCTGTGAAGACGATAATGCCAGAGCCTAAAAACTGGCCGTAGTTTTGGCTTTCGCCAAATAGGCCGCTAGGCACATTTTGAAACAGTGCGCCGAATAGGATCAGCCACATCAGCGGCTGAATGACGCCTGCGACTAAGGTCGTCGGGCGGCGCTGTAGCTGAATGAACAAGCGACGAGTGAGGGCAGTCGTTTCTTGGATAAATTCTTTGGTGCCGGGAGCAGATAAATCAGCAATGCTGCTATTAAGACTGCTAGAGGCGGGCGTAACAGACTGACTCATCGCGCTTCTGGATTATTTTGTGTAGTTACAGGCTAGCGCAGATAGGCAGGTTCGATAGGACAGGATAGCCGAATAATTTCCATTTAACTGATGGCTATTGCTTTTGGGGCTTCAGCAACAGTACCGCTAGCTACACAGTCATCCAAACATTCGTCAATTAGACTGTAGAAATCTTGCTTCGCTTCAGCGGGTGTTTCACCTCGGAAGGTTAAAACATCGCGGTCTATATTGATGACCCGCCCATAAATCCATCCAGCTTCCATATCTACAGAAGCTTCTCCAACGTAGCCTTTGTACTCAACAGTATTATTCATTGAATCGATCTATTTCATACTCTGCTTACGCTCTTTTTTGAGATCGCGAGTGCCGACTGCTGCGATCTCCGCGTCCATTAGCGTTCGACCGGTCGCCGCTAAATACACATCGTCCAGACTCGGTTGTGATTGAGCGATGCCAAATGTAGGTAAGTTTGCGGTTTTGAGTGCAGATTGAACGGCGCTTAGGGCTTCGCCGCCTTTGTCGACGACGAGGTTGAGGGAGTTGCCTTGGGCACTGTTGACGATGACGTCTTGTACGAGGGGAAGATCGGCGAGGAGGCTGCGGGCTTTTTCGGCTTCGTCGTCAGTGGTGAATTCTCGAATGCGGAGGGTGATGCGATCGCCCCCCACTTCAGCCTTCAAATCCGCAGGCGTCCCCGTCGAAATCACTTCCCCCTTATCAATAATCGCCACTCGGCCCGCCAACGCATCGACCTCTTCTAGATAGTGGCTAGTGAGCAAAATCGTGGTGCCTTCCGCTTGCAGCTGCCGCAAAAATTTCCAGACGGCTGAGCGACTCTCAATATCGAGACCTACGGTGGGCTCATCCAATACTAAAACCGCAGGCTGATGAAGCAACCCTGCGGCCAGATCTAATCGCTTCTTTTGTCCACCGGAGTAAGCACCCGTTTTCTTATCAGCAATGTCGCTAATTTCTAGCAGGTCCAGCATTTTTTCAATGCGGCCTTTTAGTATTGCTTTTGGTAAGTGATAAATAGCGGCTTGCAGCTCTAGCAATTCACGGCCCGTCAGGACTTTGTCGAGAGCGACTTCTTGCGCGATGTAGCCGAGTAGCTGCCGCGCGGTACGGGGATCATCTAAAACGGAGATACCGCTGAGTTCCAGCCTGCCTGCATCCGGTGTGGTGAGTGTGCACAAACATCGAATAGTAGTGGTTTTGCCTGCACCGTTGGGGCCGAGTAGGCCGAAAATCTCGCCTGGCTCAATGGCAAAGGAGACATCTTTAACGGCTTCGACGTCACCGTAGGATTTTTTGAGATTTTCGACGAGGACTGCGGGGGGCATGTTGTGGGCTATTTACTTCGTATATGCCTGCATTTTACTACTGATGAGAAACACCAGCAGCGACCAAACGTAGCTGCGTAATTAGCCAACCATTGGGATCGCTTGCCAAACTTGCTGAATGCCTTGCGCGATTGCACCTGTACCCATGCGAGTCACTGGCAGTGCGTCAATCACCATCACAGCCGAAAGCAGCATCATATAAAAGATGGAGAACTTGAAGGTGCCTCTAGCCAGGTCTTTGTTGTCGTAGTCGCCCAGTAATTGCCAGGCTTTCTTGAGGAAGATGCCGCCAAATGCGATCGCACCCAATCCATAAACCGCGCCACACACGCCCAATGGATACACCATCAACAGCGTCAACGGCACCAGCCCAACCGTGTACCACCAAATCTGCTTAGCGGTCGCTTTATTACCCACAATCACCGGCAGCATTGGTACATTCACCTTGGCATAGTCTTCTTGAATCAGCATTGCCAACGCCCAGAAGTGAGGCGGCGTCCAAATAAACACAATGGCAAAGAACACCCAAGCTGCCAGCGTGAGTTCTCCTGTCACCGCAGCCCAGCCAACAAGCGGCGGAATCGCACCTGCGGCCCCACCAATCACAATGTTTTGAGGAGAAGAGCGCTTGAGCCAAGCGGTATACACACCGATGTAAACGGCGATCCCGAGCATGGCTAGCATCGCGCTAAGCAAGTTGGCAAAGCTCGCTAGCAGTGAAAAAGACATCACTGCCATCACCACCGCAAAAATCAGCGCGTCTTTGGGCTGAATGCGCCCAGAAGGAATGGGACGATGGCGCGTACGCTCCATGTCGTAGTCGATGTCGCGATCGTAAATGCAGTTGATGGTTTGCGCGGAAGCAGCGGCTAAGGTGCCGCTGAGCAGTGTCACCAGGAGGAGCATTGGGCTCACCTGTCCCTGACCAGCAATCCACATGCCCGCAGTCGTTTCTATTAGCAGTAGCGGAATAATACGAGGCTTAGTAAGCTGCCAGTAGCTGCGAGCGACTTCCCGAAGATTGGCGTGGTGGGGCCGTGATGCCCAGATGGAAGTTTGCATAGTGTCGAGTTTCTCTCAAAAAGGTTAATGCTTGATTGGAAAAGGTGAGAAGGCTCAGCCAAATACCTGCTGCTCACTGGCTGCGGTAGGTACGGGTATGGTGGGTGCTGACCTGTAGTCCCGAAGGGCCAGTACCGTAAAGCTCAGCAAACATCCCAGCAAGGCTGCACCAATGGTTTGATGGCACACCGTAAGCGGCTCTACTTGCAGCTTCAGCTTGAGCGTGGCGATTCCAAGGGCGATTTGGAGTAGAACGAGCGCGCCTGCACTGTTTGCCAGTACCCGCAGGTGATGGTTGAGCGCTGGGGTACGCCAAACGCTAAACACCAGCAAGGCCACAGCGGCTGTGGGTGGAACAACGCCAGCAATATGAGTGTTCATAACGTTGCAAAGGTCGGCAATGCCGAAGCACTGATGCGCAGCCCAACGTGAAGCGACAAGGCCACCAATAATGCTTTGGCCGTATACCAGCACGGTGGCCGCGAGGCCAATCCAGGGGAGTTTGCCGGTGTTGCCGGTAGCCTGGTAAGGAAGAAGGGAAAGTGCGATCGCCAGCAGCGTACAAAAGAAAATCAACGCGGTCCCCAAATGCGCTGTCACAATATCAAACCGCAACAGCTCCATAACGGTAAGCCCGCCCAAGATTCCCTGCACCACAATCAAAAACAGTGCAACGACAGCAGCCCAAGGCATCCAGCCTGGCAGCACCTTGCGATACCACACGCTCAAACCCACTAGCCCAATCGCCATCAGCCCAATCAAAGAGGCATCCATTCGGTGGAACCACTCCAAAAACACCTGTAGGTTCATCTGGGCTGTTGGCACGAGCTGCCCGTAGCACAGAGGCCAGTCAGGACAGGCGAGTCCAGCATTCATCACCCGCGTAGCGCTGCCTACAGCCATGAGTGCAAGGGTGGCAAATGCCATTTTCCATACCCACCGCCGAATAAACACCTGCGCAGCAGGCTCAGAAATCTGTTCAGACGTCTTGTAGACAACGGCAGTATTACCTTGATTGGCTGTCTTACTTGCTGTTTTGGGAGAGAAAACAGAATTCGGAAAGCTGGGATTGGTCATAGAAGAGAAACAGTGAAGTAATAAAGCGATTCAGCAGGCAAAAAGAGACTTGCGAAAGGGATGGAAAGCATTCACTCTCTTTTGGATTTGAGCTAGAAAATTCTTGAGTTTGTATCGAGGTCTTTACTTTTCTTGATATACACAACTAGCGATGTCCTACGCATGGAAATATAACGCGCTATTTGCAATATTCTCCGATGGTAGACTTTTTATTTTAGGATTGCGCTTCAAGTGTGTTTAAACGTTAATTTTGCTTAATGTGCTGCCTATAAAAAGACAGTCGATGCGACGTTTTGAGCGATGGCGCAGGTCTTGTCATCATCTTGGTGCTTAGTATTAGCTGGGGAATTAGCCGGGGATGTAAACATCGCTGAATTGCGGCTACATGGCATGTCTACCGGTTATTTGCCAGTCTCTTTTCTTCAGCTGCTCTGCGTAGTTTGCTAGGGTGCGATCGCTGATTTGTTACTGAAGACTTCCGTGGTTAAAGTGAATATTTTATTTGCGATTGCAATGTCTCGTAACAAACTTAAGTCTGTCTTTTTACTGAACTTTTAGTAGATTAATCCTTGAGAAAAGATTAAAGCGTAAGCATCTGTTGAAAAAAGCGTTCACATTGCTAAAAAGAGCGCTACCTTTGTTAGGGCAGTAGCGTAACTCGCGAAGAAAAAGCAGCGCTGTTCTCCCACTAAAGTTATAGATATTCGTAATCTCTCCAAATCCATCCCAAGAATAGATCGCTGTAGATCTATATGTGCACTGTGAAAATTCCAAGTTCTATCGTTACCTTACTTGTCGGCATCTTTGTCACTTTGGCTAGCCTTTGGTATGGCCAAAACCACGGATTGTTGCCTGTGGCGGCTTCTGAAGAAGCTGAGCAGGTTGATGAGCTGTTCAATTTGATGATGACCATCGGTTTTGGTCTGTTTTTGCTGGTAGAGGGCGCGCTGGTATATTCCGCGATTCGCTTTCGCCGTAAAGATGGAGATGAAGGCGACGGCGAGCATCTTGAAGGCAACATCCCACTAGAGATTGTATGGACGGCTATTCCAGCAGTGGTTGTGCTCGGTATCTCTATCTATAGCTTTGAGATTTACACCCGCATGGGTGGCCTAGAGCTGATGAATCACGATATGGGTGGACCGGGTAAAACGGTTGAGGTAGCCTACGCGAGCGATGCGGTAACGGGTGGCTCTACGAGTGCGCTGGGCGAACTGCCTGTTGATGGTGCACTCAGTGACGCTGGCCTAGGCATTTCGCCAACAGCGATAGATGAAGGGCTCTCTGTAGATATTCAGGGATTGCAGTACGCTTTTATCTTCAACTATCCCAACGGCATTGTAGATGGTGAGCTGCACGTGCCCGTCGGTCGGCCAGTGCGGCTAAACTTGAACGCGCAGGACGTGCTTCATGCGTTTTGGCTGCCTGAGTTTCGCATTAAGCAAGACATGATCCCAGGGCAAGAGACCAAACTGGTAATTAATGCCACGCGCGAAGGGACTTATCCTGTTGTGTGTGCGGAGCTGTGTGGTCCTTACCACGGTGGAATGCGCACTCAGCTGATTGTGCATTCGCCAGAAGGTTACGAAGCTTGGGTCGCTGAAAGAATCGCTGCTTTAGATAATGGCGAAGCGATCGCAGGTCTACCAACACCGCCAGCTGATCGCAGCGCTGCTGAGTATCTAGAGCCTTTTATTGAGCCATTGCAGCTGGCAGCTCTGAGCCCTGACGATGTAGCTGAGTTACAGGTTCATACACAGATGCAGCACGAACACCACCACGCTAAGTAAGGCCTTGCAGGCCTCAGCTGTTTTGTTTCACGAACGAGAACCAACAGCAAACAACAGATTTTTTCTCAATAGATTTTCTTGATAGGACGTAACGACAAAGGCGGGTAATGACAACAACTACAGAACCAAAAGCACCCACCCCGAATGAGCCCAAAATGCTTTTGGGCAACGAGCGCAAGTGGACGGACTACTTTACTTTTTGCACAGATCACAAGGTGATTGGGATTCAATACCTGGTTACGGCATTCTTCTTCTATATGGTGGGAGGCGCACTGGCAACAGTGATGCGCACTGAGCTAGCAACGCCAGCACCCGACATTGTGACGCCGGATGTGTACAACGGATTGCTGACGCTGCACGGCACAGTCATGTTGTTCTTGTGGATTGTGCCTGCGGGTGCGGGCTTGGCGAATTACCTGATCCCGCTGATGATTGGCGCGAGGGATATGGCCTTCCCGAGGCTGAATGCGATCGCCTTTTGGATGATTCCCCCTTCTGGATTAATGCTTATCGGCAGCTTTTTCTTTGAGCCTCCGACTGCGGGTTGGACGTCCTATCCACCGCTAAGCCTTACAACTGGCGCACTGGGTGAAGGCATTTGGATCTTGAGCATTTTGGTTGGTGGAACGGCCTCTATCTTGGGTGGACTGAACTTCTTAGTCACTATCCTCAAGATGCGCGTGCCCAGTATGCCGCTCACCAAGATGCCTTTGTTCTGCTGGGCGATGATTGCCACCTCCTTGCTGATTCTCATCAGTACGCCAGTGTTGGCGGGTGCGTTGATTCTGTTAGCGTTCGATTTGTTGGCAGGTACGGCGTTCTTTAATCCTACGGGCGGCGGCAATCCAGTTGTGTATCAGCACATGTTCTGTTTCTACTCTCACCCGGCGGTTTATATCTTTGTGTTGCCTTTGTTTGGGGCGATTAGTGAGGTGATTTCTGTGCATGCGCGTAAGCCTATTTTTGGGTATCGTGCGATCGCCTACTCCTCCATCGTCATCAGCTTCCTCGGCCTCATTGTGTGGGCTCACCACATGTTCACCAGTGGCACTCCCCCTTGGCTGCGCATGTTCTTCATGATCACCACCATGGTCATCGCGGTCCCTACCGGCATTAAAGTCTTCGGCTGGGTCGCCACTCTCTGGCAAGGCAAAATCGCCTACACCAGCGCCATGCTTTTCGCCCTCGGCTTCATCGCCCTGTTCCTCATCGGCGGCATCAGCGGCGTCATGCTCGCAGCGGTTCCTTTCGACATTCACGTACACGACACCTACTTTGTGGTCGCCCACTTCCACTACGTACTGTTTGGCGCATCTGTCTTTGGCATCTTCATGTCTGTATACCACTGGTTCCCCAAAATGACGGGCCGCATGATGAACGAATTCTGGGGCAAAATTCACTTTGTCCTTACCTTTGTCGGCATGAACCTCACCTTCATGCCCATGCACGAACTGGGACTCATGGGCATGAACCGCCGCATCGCTCTCTACGATCCGCAGTTCACCGACCTAAACGTGTTGGCCACCGCAGGCTCCTACATCATGGCCGTCTCCACCATCCCCTTCCTCATCAATGCAGTCTGGAGCTGGCGCTATGGCGCAAAAGCACCCGCTAACCCTTGGCGCGCTTTGACCTTGGAATGGCAAACGCTCTCTCCTCCGGAGCTAGAGAACTTTGAAGAACTTCCTGTTCTCAAAACCGGCCCTTACGACTACGGCCTCGGCTACATCGCAGAAAGAGATCCCGAAGAGCTATATGCTCACGCGGTGCCTGCACCCGCCTCTTAGAGAAACATCGGCTGAGCGTCACCGGACTTCGACTACGCTCAGCCCTCGGTTGTTCAATACCGAGAACCAACCTTGCACCAGCACACCTTGGATCTAACCCGGTGGCTGAGCGTAGTCGAAGTCACGTTTCTCCAAGCACATCCTCTCTTCCTCTCACTATGCAAGGCTCCATCAATACCACCGCTGCCGAAGGCACCCTCAACCTCGCCCAAGAAGAAGCCCACGGCCACCACGAAGAACATCCCGACCATCGGATGTTTGGCATTCTCGTATTCCTCTGCGCCGAGAGCATGTTGTTCCTTGGCCTCTTCGTTGCTTACATTACCTTCCGCCTTGTCGCCACAGAGTGGCCACCCGCAGGCACCCCCGAGCTAGAGATTTTGCTCCCCGGCATCAACTCACTCATCCTCATCTCCAGTAGCTTCGTCATTCACAAAGCCGACACCGCCGCCAAGGCCAACGACTCCAAAGGCGTCCTCACCTGGTTTGGCATTACCGCCATCATGGGCGCAATCTTCTTACTCGGCCAAGGCTACGAGTACGCCAACCTAGAATTTGGCCTAAGAGACAATCTCTTCGCCAGTACCTTCTATGTCCTCACTGGCTTCCACGGCCTTCACGTATTCGTCGGCCTGCTACTCATGCTCGCCGTCCTCTGGCGCAACCGCGACCCGCAACACTACTCCAGCGAAAACCACTTCGGCATCGAAGCCGTAGAACTCTACTGGCACTTCGTAGACGTCATCTGGATCATTCTCTTTATCCTTCTATATCTCTGGTAGAGAAGTTGAGTTAATCGGTAATTAGGATCTTAGGAGTGATTGGAATCTTAGGAGTAATTGGAATCTTAAAATTAGAGAGTAGAGATTAGTGCCTGCATCGATACAGGGCACTAATCTCCTGTAGTATTTATGAGTAGATAGTGCGGGAAATTCTCAGCCTGATAATGGGACGGATATCCTTTAATTTCCTTCCGCTCCGGTGACCGATAGGTTAATTGTTTGCTGGTGGTTTTCCCCAAGCTCACCAAGGATTCTGCCATTTTGACAGCAGCTGCGACAGCATCAATCACTGGCACACCCAAACGGTTTTCCAATTCTTGTTCTAAGCCACTCATGCCAGCACACCCCAAACAAATCGCTTCAGCACCATCTGCTTGAATCGCTAGCTGACTCGCTTCAGTCAATACGTCCAGGGTGGTTGCTCTATCTTGTTCCGTCTCAAGCACCGATAGTTTTGTTGTTCTGACAGAGGCACACCGTCCTGTTAGGCCTGTTTTAACAATTGTTTTTTCCACCATGTCCCGTACTCGGTGAAGCGTCGTCACGACACTCCACTTGGCTGCCAACATATTGGCAACATATAGGCTGGCTTCCGAGATGCCAATAACAGGTTTAGTGGTAATTTCACGGGCTGCTTCAAGGCCTGGATCTCCCCAACAGGCCACAATAAAGGCATCAGAATCACGGTCAAGAATAATCTGTTCTAAAATGCCGGGAATTGCCAAATATTCATCATAAAAACTCTCAACGGATTCAGGGCCACGCAGGGGCTGCACCGTCACAATCTCAGTATGCGGAAACCTAATGCTTTGGGCCGAGGTATTGATATTGGCCGGCATGGCTTGGCATGTATTGCTGTTGATGATTTTAATACGACAGGTCGATAGAGACATAGCAAGGTGGGGCAAAAAGATGTTGAACGCTTGCCTCAACATAGGCCAAAATTAGGTGCCCGGATACGCGACAAAGCCATGGTGGTGCTTTTTTCTATTGCTTTTGTCGAGTGAGTTAGGACATTCGTTATCTCTAGAGCCCTTTAGCTACAGCAGCTCACTCGATTAGCAAAGTAAGAATGCATCCTTATTTTGCCATATCTCTCATCTGGCTAGCCAGCCGCCTCCCTAGGCCAACAGCATTGAAAACGCAGTCGCCGCGATCGCACTCAGCCGCCCCCTAATGGGCATCCAATCAATCCAAATAAGACGAGTGACTACACAGGGCAAACCACAGGGCAAACGCGTATTCCCTGACTTTCTTAAATTTTTAGTTGATTTGACACATATGGTGACTAAGTGGAAAAATTCTTTCAAGAGGTATAAACAGTTAGACCCAGCTATTCCTGATTCCGATCTTGTCATTTGAGACGATTTCCAACTCGAAATTAGGTTGACATATCCGGACGGCTGACGATTTTCCTGTTTCTCGATATTAAAAGGATAAAAAACTAATGATTAAAAAAGTGTTGGCGGCCAGCGTGTTTGGGGCTGTTCTTATGGGTGGTTCTGCGATGGCAAGGCCACTCCTGCGGAGTATCGCGCATCCGATCACAGAAGCTGAAGTTACTGAGGCACAGCAAGTTTGGGGTGCTGGCATCGTAGAGCTCGGCAGAACCTTTTTAACTGAGGGTGACTACGAGGCTGTGGCAGCAGAGCACGTAGATACACTCTACGGCTATGATGAAGGAACTGTTCTCTTCAAGCCGACTAAAGCTGCGGCTGAGCAATTTCGCCTGACTGAAGAGGACGCCCTCTCCTATTTTGTCGGTGGCATCGTGGAGGAAGATAGTGGCTTTGCGTTGCAGACTTGGACTGCGGTACGCTTTGAAAATGCCGACATTATTACTAGTGACGACTCTGCTGTTGCTATGGGCAACTACTTTTTCACGGATGCAAACACTGATGAGGAAGTGAAAGTGGAGTTCATATTTGGCTATGTTCGTGGAGATGATGGCGATCTCTTGATCAATGTCCACCATTCATCGCTCCCCTACAACCCGGCGAATTGATGGTTTGATTTCATCGGCTGATCGTTGAGCGGTAGGTTAGTGCTTGCATAAGTCAACAATCCTAGATAGTTGCGTATTGTATAAAATGACCCACACCGCTCAACTGAATCGGTTAATTGAGACATTTCATTTAGAAAAATTGAAACAGAAATCTGTTTCTCACCTATCCAAATATCTTTCCTGTCATCGTTGACCTCAAAGAAAGTTGTCAAGAACGGTTGCCTTTGCACTTCACCGTTAGGTTGATTGTATTTTGAACGCCAATGAGCTAGCTGAAGAGATCACCAATGACCTACGAGATCTGGGAAGAGGCTCTCGTCAGGGACATCGGCCTAGTGCGCAAGACGACTTCGGGGTATACACCCATGATTTGCGCGGTGTTGTCAAACAGTACAAGAAGCGCCTCAAGAGCCATGATGCTGAGCTAGTGTTGGACTTGGCGCGATCGCTCCTGGCAAAGAACGTCACGGAGTGTCGTCAAGTCGCTTATGAGCTGATCATGGCGCACAAGCCAGCTCAAGCGGCACTCAATGAGAGCGTTGTAGAGTCGCTGGGTGAGGGGATGGACAACTGGGCTTGTGTTGATATATTTTGCAGCAATGTTGCTGGTCCGGCATGGCGCAAGGGCCAGTTGGCGGACGCCACGATCGAGCGCTGGGCGTCCTCAGAAGACGTTTGGTGGAGAAGGGCGGCGGTCGTAAGCACTGTCGCGCTCAACACTAAGTCTAGAGGTGGAACGGGTGACGTTGCGCGAACGCTTTCGACCTGTGAGCTCCTCCTTCGTGATACCGAAATCATGGTGCAGAAAGCAATTAGCTGGGCCTTGCGAGAGCTTGTCCCCTGGGATCGAGAAGCTGTTGAAACGTTTCTCATAGAGCAGGATGGAAAGTTGTCGGCCAGGGTGAAGCGTGAAGTCAAGAGAAAGTTAGACACTGGAAAGAAGAACTGATTGTTCGCGGGCGATGGTGAGTGCGGTGACCAGGCAGGGCAGCAACGCTCCGTCAGGTATACGCTTGTCAAGATGTGCAAGGGTGTGAATACGGCCCAAACAGCCCCATCAGGGGATTAATCCATCGCGCCAGCAGGGTGATCAAACTGAATCCGTCCA
The DNA here is from genome assembly GCA_050042985.1 of Phormidesmis sp. Lineage (GTDB taxonomy): Bacteria > Cyanobacteriota > Cyanobacteriia > Phormidesmidales > Phormidesmidaceae > Phormidesmis. Next base: position 14,632 of record JBHJIY010000210.1, read on the forward strand.
GCACCAAAGCGATCACTTTGCAGGTACAGCGCATACTGCTTGCTGCTGACGTGCTCGGGGCGAAAAGCGATGGCGAAAGGTGAGGTTTTCAAGGTCACCGCATTCAGCTCTAGTAGGCCAAAGCCATGGCTGGGGAATGACGGGGTGATGAAGCTCATTTCTTTATGCCAGCGGAAAAAGGAGGCTCCAACCTAACGATATTGAGCTCATTAGGCAAAAGAATGCAACGATTACATCTATTTTTTGCTCAGGGATAAGAGTAGTTTGACAGAATCAAGATAGAAATTCAGACCGTATGGCCCACTGCCATTGCTGAAAGGAGTATAGTGGACCCGAAAAACTAGACAGGTAGCTAAGCTCTGAATCACTCAAAAAATGATAGGAGTTATTCATGAGCTAAAAACGTAGAAAATACAGCCCAGAATTTAAAGCGAAAGTAGCGATCGCCTGCATCCGAGGTGATAAGACAACTGCTGAACTAGCTGCCCAGCACGAGATTCATCCAACCCAGATCAATACTTGGAAGCGAGAGCTACTAGAGAACGCCAGTA
>JBHJIY010000211.1:0-17816 GCA_050042985.1 Phormidesmis sp.
TCGTAGCGAAATTTCTTAGACTGAGCGCTCGCAATCCGCAAATAAATAATCTTTTTAAGGCGCTATCACTCTATTTCTGCCTCGCTGGCTGATGCTGAATTAGTCAGATGGCCGAGCCATATACCCAAAGCTCAATATTCACCTTAGATGCTGATTTTCAAGTTTATCGAAAGAACAGAGATGTTTTTATTCCAGTCATTGCCCCTTGGTTATGACGTGCCAGTGTGATCGCTCAATCAATCCTAGGTCTTAGCATTTTCTGCTGAGTTGACAGACTCCTCCACATCAACAGACACTTCTTCGGTGCTCTCAACTACAGCATTGTCGACAGGTTCTGATTCAGCGACTTCTTCTTGCTCTGTTGCGGTAATTACTTCTTTAAATCGCACCATTTCTTGTCTTGGGTCAGCGTAGCTCAGGCGAATGACAAGCCGCTCACCGACTTCTACAGCTCTATCGAATCGCATCACAAATTCCAACCCTAGATCTTCGAAGATGATAAGGCCGAGGCTTTCATGCTCTCGTAGCCAGCGCACCATCATTACGTCCCATGGTTTTCCTGGTTCTACTTCGTCCTGCCGTCGTAGGAACTCAATAGCCCAATATTTTTTGGTTTGCCGTTCTACCATTACGCCTTCGTAGGCGGCGTTGGAAACGCTGGCGATGATTTCGGGCATTTCTGTCGGTGTGAAGGGCAGCGCTTCTCCGCGCAGATGAGCTTTGATTTGAAAGTGGCCCATCAGGTCGGTGTAGCGGCGGATGGGGGAGGTGACTTGGCAGTAGCGGTCGAGGCCGAGGGTGGCGTGGCGTGCCGAGGTGATGCTCATTTCGCTGCGAGTCATGCAGCGACGGACGGCGGAGTCGCGGACCCATCCGGCTTCTAGCTGCATGAGTTCTTCTTCGGGGGGTAGCTCTGGCTGGGGCTGCGAGCGGAAGGGTAGAGGGATTTCGTTGTCTTCACCGTAGCGGGCGGCGATTTCTCCGGTGAGAATCATCATCTCGGCGACCATTTCCCGCGAGTTGGAGGATTCTAAGATGTCGATGGTGATGTTGTCATCAGCGACTTTGATGACGGATTCGGGGAGGTTGATGCTGATGGCACCTTGGGCTTTGCGCCAGGCGAGGCGGGTTTTGGCTAGGGCTGCGATCGCAAGCAATTCTCCTTCTGCCGTCACCCCCAGCTCAACCATCTCATCCGCATCTTCATAGGTCAGTCGGTAAGTCGGCTTCACCAAACTGGGCTGAATGCTGTACTCCTCAATTCCGCCATTTTCATCAAGCACTACTCCAAAGCTCAACGCATTGCAAACCTGCCCCTGCACCAAACTCATTGGCCCGGCTGCCAGCGCAAACGGAAACATTGGAATCACGCCTGTGGGTAAGTACACCGTTGTGCAACGCTTACGGGCTTCGCTTTCTAACGTGTCGCCCAGTGATAGCCACCGGCTAGGGTCCGCAATATGAATCCATAGCTTTTTGCGACCGTCTTCTAAGGTTTCGCAGCTGAGGCCATCGTCGATTTCGCGCGTGCTCTCGTCATCAACGGTGTATAGCTTTAGGTGTGTAAGGTCTGTCCGTTCGGCCCCTTCTTCCGCTGGTGGCTCATTGAGAATTTTAGCGACTTGCTCTTCGATGTCTTCTGGGAACTGAGTCGGAATTTGGCGACGGCGAAGCGCTAAGTTTTCGTGCTTCTCCCAAATGCCAAGCGCGACCAGAAAGTCGAAGGCTGCTTCTGATGATTTGTCTTGATCTAGGGCGGTGAGAATTTCCTGGGCGGCGGCTTTTTGAGTAGATTCATCGCCGAGTAGGGCATAGCGTTCTACGATTTCGAGTCGGGGGCGATCGCTCTTTTCCCAAACCGCACTTTCCCCTGCTAGTAAAGCCCGCGCCCGGCTGAAGAATCCTTCCTTCTCTTCTGCCCGCGCCGCTTCACGCGCAATCTTGTGCTGAAGTTCTTCTACCTGCGAAGCTGGGCGGGGGTCGTACTGGTCGCCCTTTCGCTTAAAGAAAATAGTGTCACTACTGAGCAACCGATGCGCCGCATAACACAGCGGCGGGCTCTGGTCAGAAAACAGCAGCTCTGCAAGCGTTGCCGGTGTGGCTGATTCTTCTAGCTCTGTCAGCAGCTCCCAGGCAACTTCCAAATTATCAGGGTCGATATAGCCTTCTGCTTGCGTCACAAACCCTTCAATCTCAGAGGGCTCGTAGCTAGCCTTAGCAACTTCGTAAATTACCTGACGCGGATGAATGGTGTGGGACTGCCCTCGCTGATCGATTAAGACCCAATTTTTCTTCCCTTCGGGTCTATCGGCAACTGCCAAGTGTGGCGAGCCTTTCAGCTTAAATTCAACAAGCGTTCCTTTTTCCACCGTTTCCTGTTGGGTTCGTGAGTGATTGAATGGCCAATAAAAAAGCTATCCGCGCTACTAGTCAAAGTAACAGACGAAAGAAAGGGTCTTTCGTCAGATGCAGATAGCTTGATATTTATTTGTTTTGAGCTACACAAATTCTTAAAACCCACTGCGGCCGCCAAGCCAGAATAGGTGGGTACTTCTAACCGTCTTCGTTTACATAAGGCAGCAAAGCAACGACACGCGCACGCTTGATTGCCTTAGTAAGGTCGCGCTGCTGCTTGGAGGTCAGCCCTGTAATGCGACGAGGCAAAATCTTGCCTCGCTCAGTGACAAACTTACGAAGCAAATCTACATCTTTATAGTCTATTTTTTCACCCGGCTTAATGGGAGAAACCCGACGACGGAAGTAAGCCATAATCCTTGATCTCTATCTATTTTGCTAGTTTCTATTCTGTTAATTGTTGAGCAAGTGAAGTTCTCAAAGGTGTGCTGTGAGTTCCCACTAGCTAACAACCCCTATTTGATTTCTTTGTGGATAGTGTGCTTATTACAGTGTGTGCAAAACTTTTTCAGCTCTATGCGACCGGTTGTATTGCGACGGTTCTTTTGGGTGGTGTAGCGTGATACCACGTTAGAACGTTTGTCGGGGTTAGTACGGCACTCGGTACATTCGAGTGTAATTACGAGACGGACGCCTTTTGCCATGATGTCTAACGATTAGAATTTGTGTCAGTGCAGCTTTCAATTATTGCATAAGAATGCCGAGATGTTTAGGCTCTCCTATCCAAAGTTTTTGAAGTATCCCTCTACATATGAGGTCAGCACTAAGCATATGAGGTCAGCACTAAGCTATCTGGAGCGGCTGAATGGACTTCAATGCCTCAGCTTCTGATTGTTGTGCGTGATATAGATCCCATCGCAGCTGAAGATTCATCCAAAAGTCAGCTGATAGACCAAAGTACTTTGCTAAACATATGTGAAATGAAGGGCTTGGTCGCAATCAGTAAATACCTGCAACTTCGGTGAAGGTGTGCGCTAACCTTAGTCTGGTGACAGTAGTGCTTCAGCAGAAATTTTCAGCTGTGGAAAGAGTGCAGAACTAATCAATTCAGCGTTTCTGTACTCGCCTGTCTCCTGATAGGTATTGCTGTCAGTATCCAGCGTAAGCACTAGAACATAGCCATCTACTGGGTTGATAATCCAATACTCAGGCACCTGAGCCCAGGCATACTCCATTCGTTTATCTACTGTGTCCCGAGTTGTGTCTCCGGGGCTAGCGACTTCAACCGCAAGTGCAGGTGGATTTCCTTCTAAAAAGATTGCTTTTGTCAAATAACGCATGGCACGCCACTGGTCGCGATCGCATACTATTAAGTCAGGATCTCGAACATTGTTTTCACGATCCGTTCGCGGAATTTCTACCCCTGTACCTGCATAACAGGCCAACTTTAGGTCTTGCGATTCAATATGTGAAAACAGAAGCTGCTGGAGAAACGTAATGATGATTACATGTAGTGGCGAAGCTTCTGCCATATCAACAATATTTCCATTCACAAATTCTGTCTTTTTACGGTCGTAGGGCCGTAATAGGTACTCGGCAAGACTAATAGTTTTCGTCAGTAGTTTGGACATCTATTTGCCTTCCTTTTCCTTCACTTTTGTAGTGTCCGTCTGCTGTAAGTAAGTCTGTCCTCCGCACTCTTACGATAACTTATCTACTTCGTGTCACATTCGAAAATTGTGCCTTTGCTAAGCACCTTGTTTCTGCTCAACGCCGAATCCCACCAGGGCGAGTTTATCTAGCGGCTGGCCTTCTGGGGGGCGGATGTAGTTGAAGATGCGGCGGATGCGCTTTTGGGGGTTGATGAGGGTAATGGAGTCGACGGAGATGATGCGGGTGTAACGGGTGGTCATGAGTAGCTCGCGGGTGCGGGCATCGAAGCGGAAGTCGGAGATGATGGGACGCTCTTCTTCGTAGGCTTTGTCGCGGAGGTATGCGCCTTCTAATACGGTGTCGCTGTTGAGCGTGGCGTCGTTGGGGACGAAGGCGAGGTTGAGCGACTGGTCTTTGGTGACGCCGGCTTCGGAGACGGTGTGGAAGGCGAGGTGAAATCCAGGGCAGGTTTCCATTCTGTCGCTCACTTCAAAGGTGTTATCGGTCAGGACTTTGACTTTGCGGTCTGCGGTTAGCGGTTGAACTTTGAATTCGGTGTGTGACCTTTCAATCGCGCTCTCACTTAGGTAATGATAGGTTCGCTCAGAGTCCCAGCTACCGACGCAGCTATCAAAGAACTGATGGAAAACTGTAAGCGCTGACATCGTAATTTTGCCTCTGTAATCTATTAATGGGGTGGGATAGCTATAGATTACAGAGAATTTAGCTTCTCTTGCACGAGCCAATCGGTAGAGTCTACGTTTAATGCTTTGACAGATTCGCCGAGCTGTTCTAGTGCCAAGATAGCGGCGTATTGCAGATCCCAGATGGGAACGGTGAGTGCAGTTTTGAGTTCTCGAATGGCTTTGGTTTGGCCAAGTTCTCCGAGCGCGATCGCAGCTGCCACCCGAGACTTTTGAAACTGAGGCGCTTTATTATGCAGCGCGGTGACTAGCAGTTCGTAGGCGTCGCTCACCTTCAGCCAGCCAAACAATCGCATGATGTGATAATGCGCACCGTAGTCGTTGTAGCCTTCTTTCTCGTAGCTTTCAATCAAGGCTGCCGGAGCATCGTCTATGTAGTTCTCTAGGAGAGTAAGACTGCCTAAATAGCAGCGGCCAAAGTCTGTGCCGTAGAGTTCTTGTACAAGGCCGTCAATTTCTGGAACCTGTTGATAGGTGTGCACGAGGGCGACGTCTTTGGGATGGTCGCGTAGTACTTTCTCTAGCGTTCGCTGAATTTGTGAGAACTTGAGTTTGCCATCTGCGATCGCTGGCTCTGCTAGCAGCCGAATGCCTCGCAAGCGAAACACCATAGAAACAGGACACTGCGCAATATTGGGAATGGCTCGAAAGTAGCCTGCATCTATGAGGTCTTGAATGCTGCCACGTCTGGCGTTGACGTTAGTGCTCTGCAGAAAGCCGAGGACTTTAGGTATTACCTGCTTGTCGCCCGTAAGCTGGTACATCGCGGAGAGAGCGGCGCTGGCGATGGGGGCCCGTTCGTCGCTGGTGAATTTGGCGATGCGGTCAGTGGCTAGTTTATAGCCTAGGCCAGCGAGGGTATGGATGATGGTGCGATAGCTTTGGTCAGGTCGGTCGAGCTGTTCAGCCAGTTTTTCTAGCGTAGCGGCGTTTTCAGTGCCGATTTCGCCGATGGCCCAGGCGGCGTTTTCTACCAGATAATTGTCTTCATCGCTGAGGCAGCTTTTGATGATGGGTAGAGCTGCTTTGACTTTGAGTCGTCCCAAACTTTCGACGGCTTTACGGCGGACAATGCGGTTGTCGAGGTCAGAGTCAGTGTTACCAACGGCGCGCATAAGAGATGCGATCGCCGCTTCTGTATCAAAATTCACCAGATGCGAGGCTGCAATATATCGGCTAGATGCCTCGTCAGAATCATCGGCAGGGCTATCTAGTATTTCAATTGCCTGCGCTTCAGTCAGATTGAACAGACCTGAAAACCGATTTTCCATTTCGCTCGATGTCCACATGTGAGAAGTGAGCAATAGATAGGTGGGAATAATCGCCCAAATCTATTGGCCTTTTATTTAGGATCGCACTAGAGCGGGTAGAAAATCAAAAAATACCGACTGTCTCCTACAATTTGAGAGAACCTGAGGCCGTATCCGTATTTTAGAAATCATGAATAGCCCCCACCCATCTGCATTGCTCTCTCATGAGGAGGCCGATGCGCTTATTCTGAACGTTCAGAAGCAGCAATCTGCTGGAACTTTTGACGATACCGATGAAGCGTTGATTATTCAGCTGGTGGAGGGCTTCAACGATACCAGGGGAATGAAGCGTTTAGCCTTTGCAGAGATTTTGGGCCAAGTAGGGAAGCCTGCGACGCCTGCGCTAATTGACGGGCTAGCGAATCATGAAAATCCGGTGGTACGCCGAGCCTGTGCGAAGACGATGACATTGATTGCAGATACGGCGACGATTCCGACGCTGGTGAATGCACTGCTCACGGATGAGGATACCGTGGTGCATGGTTCAGCAGTGGGTGCACTGGCGGTGATGGGTGAAGAGGCTGCGCCAGTGCTGCTAGATATTGTGGCTTCGGATGACTATCCGGATAGCTCGAAGGGTCTGGCGACGTGGGGTTTGTCTTTTGTTGGGACAGCCGGTGCATCGCATTTGTACAACGCGATTGATTCGGGAAATGAAGAGGTGCGCAGTGCTGTAATCGGCGCGCTGACGACATTGGTACAAGAGAGTGATGATCAGCAGGCGCTAGGGCTAATTGTCAGCGGGCTGAGTGATTCGTCGGCTATGGTGCGCTCTGAAGCGGCGGCAGCGCTGGGCAAGCTGAGCAATGCGACGTTGGTGCCGCATTTGACGACGGTGCTGGCAGATAAAGATGTGGATGTGCGGAAGACGGCGGCGATGGCGATGATGAAGATTGGAAGTGGAGAGGCGATCGCTCCTTTGCAAGATGCGCTGAGTGAAGAGCAGGACGAGGCGGTTTTGCCGGTGTTTCGGTTAGCGATCGCGCAATTACAAAAGAAGCAGGAAGAGGAAGACGACGGTTGGGATTAGAGGGGAGTGACTGTGCACAGAACCCTACAGTGATGCCGCTGAGGACTAATTTTGCCTGTAGAGGGTTTGTGGTTCTAGAAGATGTGCTCGACTCGGTATGGCTGCGATCTCTAGAAACGTCTGTAGCAGAACTATCTTTTGCAAAAGCCGATGCTTAGATCGGCGATATTCTGTCTACTTACAAGTCAGCCATAAGACGGCCTTTCATAGCCTTTAACGCAGCCTGTCGAGCTGTGTAATAGGAACAACGAGAAACAAGCAGACGCAGCAAATAAGCGTTCTGCTGTTGCTCGGTTGTTGAAATAAGCCCGTCAGGACTGGCAGAACTATGCACAACGTTATTCTTCACGCCTTTAACTGGCGTTACACCGACATTATCAAAAATCTGGAATCTATTCGCTCAGCTGGCTATGGCGCGATTTTGATTCCGCCACCGCTCTATTCTGACCCTAAAGGAGATCAGTGGTGGCAGCGCTATCAACCCAAAGACTATCGGATTCTGCTTTCTCACCTTGGTGGCAAACGAGAGTTGGAACAACTCATTGCCGCTTGCCATGAAGGTACGCCTAAACTCAGGGTGTGTGCAGATCTCGTGATTAACCATATGGCGAATGAAGATCGGGGCGACCGCTTCGATTTTCCAGGAAAAACAGAACTCGAACGTTACAAAGCAGAGCCTGATCTCTACGAAGAAAATCGCCTGTATGGAGACCTTGGTGAAGGTCTGTTTTCTAGCTTTGACTTTAACCATGCGGGCGAAATCGAAGGCCACGAATGGTCTGATCGAGGCGCTGTGCAATATCAAAATCTATCTGGGCTGCCGGATCTCAAAGATTCTCCTTGGGTCTTCGAGCAACAGCGACTGATGGTCGAAGCTTTGGTGGAGATGGGGTTTGATGGGTTTCGAGTCGATGCCATCAAGCACATCACTGAGCGAATGGTCGATAACCTTGCCGATCAGCCATCTGTACGAGAGAAATTTTGGTTTGGAGAAGTGCTCACAGGTAGCGACCACGATGAACGCGTTTTCCTCGAACCGATTCTGAGAGAAACTTGGATGTCAGACTATGACTTTCCGCTATTTAACACGATGCGTGAAGCGTTTAGCTTTGGCGGCTCACTCCGCCAGCTAGTGAGTCCTCAAGATGACGGCAATGCGCTTCCGTGGGACAGAGCAGTCACTTTTGTGGTCAATCACGACGTCCCTCATAACGCCGGATTTCGCTCCTGGTTACTCTCCCCTCAAGACGAACATTTGGCATATGCTTACATGCTTGGGCGAGATGGCGGTGTCCCGCTGATCTACTCCGACAACAACGAATCTCACTACCCAGAAGACAAAGGTCGCTGGCTAAATCTGTACAAGCGCCCCGATATCACCGCCATGATTCAGTTTCACAATGCGCTACATGGCGAGCCTATGGTGATGCTCTACGAAAGCGACACTTTGCTGATATTTCGCCGAGGTAATCGCGGCATTGTCGCTATCAACAAAAGCGATTCAGAGCAGTGGGTGGAACTCAATACCTGGGGGCTCAACAATCCGGGTGCCTACGTGGATCTCATTCATAATCACAGGCTGACAATCTCTGGGAATACGCTGCCGCTTCTGGTGCCAGCTCGCTCAGCGCAGATGTGGCTCTCAGACTAACCGCTCAGCTGCGCAACTCAACCGTATAACTCAACTGCAAAATTCCAAAAACACAATTCAAGGAGACTACTTACGATGTCTTGGTTAAAACTAACTGAAAAAAGTCTTTATCTGATGGAAGGTGGAGAATACCTGAAAAAGATAGACTTACGAGACCACAACAGTGGACAGGCTCTAGATATTCCATTTGATTGGTTTAGAGGGCAAGGTGACAATGTGCCCATGGTTGTTTCAATCGCCCATAATGCGACGGCAACAGAGCCTGACCCCAAGTCGAAAACAATTTTATCAACAGTCTCGCCTCGATTTTCTGGCAAGGACTTAGCCAGCCGAATTCTCTCCTATATGAATGCTAAAGGATACACAATCTTTGAAGGTTTGCGCGAATACAACATCGTTTATGTAGAGGGCATGAACCCTAATGGCAGCCTCAACAGCGATTCTGATAATGCGTTCAACGATATTCGGCTAGTGATCGAGATAATCGATGGTCGCCCTCAAATTGTTGGGGGGCCGTGGCTAGCAAGCACAGAGCCGGGTCGTTACTATGTGAAAAATCCCATGAATCGTAAGGGGGCGGCTCGCATTCAGTTCCGTCAATATACGGCTTGGCAAGTGGGGATACATGGCAACAGTGAGCCTCACGAGGCTTTGATTCAAACAGGTGGCGTCGTGAGCGTCCATCGTGACTTCGATAAAAATGGCATCCGAACTGGCGACAAACTAGACACCGGCTACTTTGGCATTAACCAACACAATGGTTACGACAATCCGGTCAAGAATGTGGGAAGAGCCTCGGCAGGCTGTTTGGTCTCGCGCTCTCGGGCAGATCACAGGCGATTTATGGCCGTAGTTAAGCAAGACTGGCGCTATCAGCAGGATAAAGCGTTTATTTTTACATCAACGGTTATTCCTGGGGACGATTTAGTGAGACAGTTTCCTGCTTGATGGAGAGTCTCTTGCCAGTCTCTTGCCAGTTTCTTGCGATAGAGCTGTCGAGAGGCTGGGCTAACAGGTGGTCTACATGACTGCCTGTTTCTTTGCGATCGCAACATTCATATCAACTTTGAGCTGCACATACTGAAACTACGGGGCAGCTAGGCGGAAAAAATAAGCAAGCTACAACCCTGACGGGGTGACACAACTACTACAAGCTATGTGGGGTAAAGGGTTGACCACATAGAAACGAAAAAAGGTAGGCTAGTTTTGCGAACCAAACCTATCGATGTCAATGATATCGCCAATCTACCAAAGCTATATAGAGCAGCGTCTGAGTGCTCGCCAATCTCTGTTGCTATCACTGCTAGTCAGTGTGCTGCACACACTCCGTGATGTTCGTGACTTTTTAAAGAATGAACTCAATGATGAACTACAGCTGTTGAACCTGAATGCGCGGGTTCCATTAATGTTGTCGCATCACTATGGTAAGCAAATGCAGCAACGGCAGCGGGGCGGCATTGTATTTCTTGCTTCTGTTGTGAGTTTTGCTGGGGTGCCAGCTTGGAGCCATTATGCCGCGACCAAGGGGCATATCTGTTGTTAGCAGAAGGTCTCGCCAAGGAGCTGAAGCCTAGCGGTATAGATGTGTTGGCTCTGGTTCCTGGATTTATGAAAACAGAGCTAATGACACTAACCGTTTTTGGCGACTTTCTCGCAATAGATCCGAACAAAGTGGCACGAGTGGGCTTGGCTAAGCTAGGCAAAAAGCCGGTGGTTGCGCCTGGATTGCGGCCTCAGATGATTGCCTTCTCGACCCGTTGGCTACCCCGTTGGATCAACACTCTAATATTTGACCAAGTGGTGGCTAGGGCGCATCGCTCAGCTAGTGTTCTTCAGTGAGGTGAAGCTTGTTGAGCATAGCGAGAACTTCATCGCACCATGCGAGCCAAGAGGTTTCGTATGCAACACCGCGTTTGAGCGTGAGATACATGAATTGCATCTCTAAGTCGTCCGTTTTTGTGAAGTGTTCTTCTTCCATACGGCGGTATTCAGCCAGCTGTGCACTGTGAATCTGTTGCCTGTGTTTTATTTCTGCAAGCAGCAGGTGGCGAGGCATTTTGTGGCCAATCAGCACCTTCACTAAAAAATCTTCGCGAATGGGCGTCGGTTCGGTGGGTTCCATGTACCAGCGAGTTAGCGCCTGCCATCCGCTTTCTGTAATGCGATAGATCTTTTTGTCAGGTTTGCCTGCTTGCGGAACAGTATCAAAATCAACCCAGCCTTTCTCGGTCAGTTTCCCTAGCTCTCTGTACACCTGCTGCTGTGTTGCTTTCCAGTAGCAGCTTAGCTCTTTATCAAAGTGCTTACTGATGTCGTAGCCGCTGTCTGGCTGCTTAGAAAGTAGCGCCAGAATGGTGTGCGATAAAGCCATTGCGTCTGAGAAAGAATTAATGGGAGCTGAATTGACATATCCAACATGTTGAGTATACTCTAAATAAACAATACACAACATGTTGGATATCAACTAATTGAGTATGAATGCGACATCTTCTCATGCCGACGCATCACCGGACTTGCCCGAGAATCAGACGATTACGCCTACTCGAAGGCGATTGCCCGCTCTACCTTCTACCGGATCTTTTGCCGGATGGAAGCTGCTTTTAGCGCTGCCTCTGTTGCTAGTGCCTGTGGTTTGGTGGGTGGCTTCGAGCGGGAAGCAAGCTGATGTTATTGAGACGGTGCAGCGATTGCCCGTGGAGGTCATGCGATTGCGCTCTGCGGATAGCTACTCAACAGCGCGAACTTATTCTGGGGAGCTGGTGGCTCGGCGAAGCAGTGATTTGGGCTTTGAGCGAGGTGGGACGGTGACGGCGCTGCTGGTAGATGAGGGCGATGTGGTGAGCGCCGGAGATCCGTTGGCTAGGTTGGATGTTCGTGATTTGGAAGCGCAGCGATCGCAGCTAGAAGCCCAAAGAAGACAGGTCCTCGCTCAATTGCAAGAATTAGAAACGGGCCCACGCAGAGAAGATATTGCCTCGGCTGAAGCCGCAGTGAGCGATCTGAGAAATCAGTTGGCGCTGGCGGAATTGCAGGCGCAGCGACGAGCAGCTCTGTTTGCGCAAGGGGCAATTTCGGCAGAGGAACTAGATGAAAGGCGGTTTGGAGCCAATGCGATCGCCGATCGATTACAGCAGGCACAAAGTCAGCTAGAAGAGCTGCGTAACGGTACTCGGCAAGAGCAGCTCAGTGCGCAGGTAGCCCAGGTAGAACAGATAGATGCCAGCATTCGCGCCGTTGATGTATCGCTAGATAAAAGCGTTCTGTACGCGCCTTTTGCGGGCAGAGTTTCTCAGCGGTTAGTAGATGAGGGGGCTGTTGTCGGTGGCTCCCAGCAGGTCATGAGACTAGTAGAAAGTAGCGCCATAGAAGCAAAAATAGGTGTGCCAGAGCGGGTCGCTCAGGGGTTGAGCATTGGGCAGCGGCGAGCGGTGCAGGTAGGCACGAGGAGCTATCCAGCAGTGATCACCGCCAAGTTGCCGGAAGTAGACGAGGCTAGCCAAACGGTAACGATAGTACTGGAGGTAGCGTCGGATAATGATGTGACGAATGCGGTAACCGTCGGTACGACTGCGAAACTAGCGGTGAACGAACAGCAGGCATCGTCTGGATACTGGGTACCGAGTACAGCGCTGATTGCAGGCGAGCGTGGGCTTTGGTCTGTGTATGTGTTGAGCCCGGAGGACGATGCAGAGGCGTATCGGGTGGCCAGGCGGGATGTGGAGCTGTTGCATTCTGAGAGCGGTGGAGAAGGAGAAGAAATCGATGGTGAAACGGTTCGTTCTTCTACGCGTTCTTTTATCAGAGGACTGGTGGCGGAGGGCGATCGCATCATTGCCAGCGGCACTCACCGAGTGGTGGTCGACCAGCTCGTGATTCCCAGCGACATCAGCTCTAGCGAGATCAGTGTTGATGAGGTGGGGCAATGAATGTGTTCTATCGGAACCGTCAGCTTCTGTTCTTAACGCTGACCTTGATTGTTGTTTGGGGTGCTTCTGCTTTCTTGACCTTGCCAAGACTAGAAGATCCTGAAATCGTTCAAAGAAATTCTACGGTTACAACAGTATTTCCGGGCGCAAGCGCTGAGCGGGTTGAGTCGCTAGTGACTGACAAGATCGAGGAAGAGTTTTCAGATATTGAAGAGATCGACAATATCAAATCAACGTCTAGTCCGAATATTTCTGTTGTCAATATAGAGCTGAAAGACACAGTGGCGGATGTTCTCCCTGTGTGGGCGAGAGTGCGCAGCCAGCTGGAAGATGTAACACCAGAGCTGCCTGCTGGCGCGCAAGACCCGGTGTATGAAGATGCAGATGTTTCGGCAAATGCCCTCATCGTAGGGTTGACATGGGATTTGGAGTCGCCTGTGAATGCGGCGCTGTTGCAGCGGGTAGCGGAAGGCCTAGAAGATGACTTGCAGGCGATTCCTGGTACGGACAAAGTTGAACTATTTGGTATTACGGATGAAGAGATTCAGGTCAATGTGGATCAGGTAGTGGCGGCGCGGCTAGGGTTGACGGCAGAGGCGATCGCACAGCAAATCCGGGCTAGTGATGCCAAGGTCTCGGCTGGCACGCTGCGAGGAAACGCAGACGAACTCCTGCTAGAAGTCGATAGCAATTTGGAGTCTTTGGAGAGAATTCGTCAGATTCCAATTCGCGTTGGCAATACTGGCCAAGTGAGCCTACTCGGTGATGTCGCAACCATTGCCAAAGCCGTACGCGAACCCGCTGAGGAGCTAGCGCTAATCGGCGGTAAGCCTACAATTGTTCTTTCTGCGCAGGTGGAATCTAGTTTTCGAGTAGATAGCTGGGCTCAAAACGCAAATGTTGTTCTTGCAGATTTTGAAGCGACGCTATCGGATGGACTGAGCCTGACGACTGTTTTGGATCAAAGCCAGTACGTACAGCAAAGACTCAATGGCGTAATCGGGAACTTGCTGTTGAGTTCTGCGCTGGTGATTGTGGTCTCTTTGTTTATGTTGGGCTGGCGCTCGGCGGTGATTGTGGGCATGGCTTTGCCATTGGCCACGCTGATGGTATTTGGCGCGATGAAGGTGCTTGATATTCCGCTGCACCAAATGTCTGTAACGGGTTTGATCATTGCGCTCGGTTTGTTGAATGATAACGCCATTGTGGTGGTAGATGAGGTGCAGATTCGCCTGCGAGCAGGAATGCATCCGTCCGCAGCAGTGAGCGAAACCGTAAAGCATCTGGTGGTGCCGCTGATGGCTTCTACGCTGACAACGGTGCTGGCATTTGTACCCATTGCCACCTCCCCTGGTGGCACAGGAGAGTTTATTGGCACTATCGGCTCAACGGTAATTCTGGCGCTCATTAGTTCCCTTGTGCTTTCACTGACTGTCATCGTTGCGATGATTGGACTCATCTATCGCAGGTGGCCTTCTAATACAGGCACACCCGCCGAACCGCTATCCAATCTGTCTGAATCTGCTCACTGGTGGGAAGGTGGGTTCTCTAACCGAACACTCAGTACTGCCTATGCCAATAGCTTGATCCTGACGTTCCGTCGTCCCGTTATCGGTATTGGCGTGGCGCTAATATTGCCCGCTATTGGGTTTGTTCAGTTTGCGGGTTTGCCACAGCAATTTTTTCCCCCGACGAACCGAGACCAGTTTCAGATAGAATTTGAGATGCCGGCGCAAACAGCGATGGCTTTGACGCGATCGCAAGTATTACAGGCAAGAGATCTCCTTCGTGAGCATCCCGCTGTAGAAGACGTGCATTGGTTTGTTGGTGAAAGCGCCCCTTCTTTTTTCTACAACGTAGTGGCTTCAAGAGAGAATGCGCCGGACTATGCCCAGGGCATTGTGCAGCTCAGCAGCGCCGATAATTTACGAGAGACGATTGCCACGCTACAACAGCAGCTAGATATAGCATTTCCGCAAGCACAGGCGCTAGTTCGTCAGTTGGAGCAAGGTCCACCATTTCCAGCTCCGATTGAGCTACGGCTGTATGGCACCGAAATGTCTCGCTTGCGCACGTTGGGCGATCGGCTGCGCGGTGAGCTGGCGCAGATTCCCGATGTGATTCATACGCGTGCGGAGATGAGTGAGGTGCAGCCTAAATTGGCGCTACAGGTGAGTGAAGTGGCGGCGCGGCGCACAGGACTGGACAATGGCGCGATCGCTGCTCAGCTCAGCGCGACTTTGGACGGTGCAGTCGGCGGCTCACTATTGGAAGATACAGAAGATATTCCAGTAAGGGTGCGGGTCGGAGAGTCTGTGCGGGGCGATTTGAGTGCGATCGCTTCCACCGATTTACTCGCTGCTAGCAGCGCAAACCCCGTACCGCTTTCCGCCGTCGCCGAGGTTAGTCTTGTTCCTGATATTGCGACTATCGCGCACTACGACGGTCAGCGTATCAATACTGTGCAGGCATTTTTAACGGCTGGGGCGCTCCCTAGTACGGTACTGGCGAAGTTTCAGCAACAGCTAGAGCAGGATAGCTTTGAGCTGCCAGCAGGCTACAGAATTGAATATGGCGGTGAGGCTGATGCGAGAGGAAGCGCGGTTGGCAATTTGTTGGCTTCTGTCGGCGTGCTGGCAATTCTGATGGTGGCTACGTTGGTATTGTCTTTCAACTCATTTGCGATCGCAGCTTTACTCGGCGTTGTTGCTATTTGCGCTGTCGGGCTTGCGGCCATGGCCTTGTGGCTATTCAATTCCATCTTCGGATTCACAGCCATCCTGGGTACGCTGGGTCTCATCGGGCTGGCCATTAACGATTCTATTGTGGTGCTAGCCGCCCTGCGAGAAGACCCGCTCGCCAAAGTAGGCGATGTAAAAGCGACCGTAGAGGTGGTGCTAAAAGCGACTCGACACGTGGCCGCAACGACAGTGACAACAATTGTTGGATTTGTGCCGCTGATGCTAGACAGTACCGGATTTTGGCCACCGCTAGCCATCTCTATTGCCGGTGGGCTTGGAGGGGCCACACTGCTAGCGCTTTACTTCATCCCAGCTGCGTATATTTTGATCTTTAGACAGCGAGCGACTCTAAAAACTAAGGCTTGAATAAGAAAGCTACAACTATCAGAAACGGTTGTTTTTTGGGATGTATATAGTTACATGCTTCCAAGCGACTGTCACTGTAGTGCTGGGTTCTCAGCAGATAACTATGCAATTTTGGTCTAAATCTTGGCTCCAGCGGTTCGCTCTGGTATTGGGCCTACTGATGCTGAGCGGCTGCGGCTTCGGTTCTTCTGAGGAAAGTAATATCCCGCAGGGGCGCGGCTTTGAAGTGAAATTTCTCGTGGGAAGTGCACTCAAGCACTTCTGTGAGGAAGCCGCAGTTCCTTTCAATCAGCAAAATCCTAAGCTGGATGATGGCAGTGAGTTTCACCTTACCTGCGAGGCCAAGGGCAGTGGTGACGTAGTTACACAGCTGACCACGCTAGCAACGCAGCTCAATCAGGGCACGCTCTCTGCCGATGCCAATGAGTTTCCCACGCTGGCATCGGTTGACGGCGAAATTTACCAGAGTCAGCTGATTGCTCGAATGAACGAGGTTTTTCCGGGGCAGTCTTACATTCCAGAAATTACGGATTCGCCGCTACTGGCGAATAGCCCCATGGTGTTTATGGTGCCTGAAGATTTGGCGGCAGGGCTTCAGCAGTCGGATGAT
The DNA here is from genome assembly GCA_050042985.1 of Phormidesmis sp. GTDB lineage: Bacteria > Cyanobacteriota > Cyanobacteriia > Phormidesmidales > Phormidesmidaceae > Phormidesmis. The sequence continues at coordinate 16,347 of JBHJIY010000211.1, forward strand.
TTGTTTAAGTCATTAGTCACTGCCGAAACGCATCAGGATTTGGATAGCAGCAGTTCTCCCCAGCCGATTTACTATGTGCACACTGCGCCAACCCGCTCGAATTCGGGCTTGCAAACGTTGGTAGCTCAGTTTGCTTCAGTTTCCGGTAAGCGGCCTGAGGACTTGACTATTGCTGATGTGCAGCAGTATCAGGTTGATGTGCAAAAAATTCAAAGCAAGATCACCCGCTACGGCACATCGACCGGGTCGCTGGCTCGCTCAATGGTCGAAAACGGTCCATTCTGGGCGTCTATTGGCTCGGTGTACGAGTCATCTGTAATAGAGGCGAATAGCAATTTGTCGCCGGGCAGTGTGAAGTACACTGCGGTGTATCCGAAGGCAACATTTACGTCGAGTATGCGAGGCATTCTGCCAGATGCGCCTTGGGTAAGTGACGATGAGCGAGAGGCTGCTGAGCAGGTGCTGGCTTACTTTCAGTCGCCAGAGACTCAACAGATTGCGGCTAATTTGGGCTTGAGGCCAGCGACACCTGGGGTAGCGCTAGGGCCAAAGTTTAGTGAGCAGTATGGTGTCAATCCCCAATTGAGCTACGACTCTTACCGGTCGCCCGCACCTGAAGTCGCTGAGGCTATGATTCAGGCCTGGTCTGATGTGGCGAAGAAGCCTTCTTTAGTAATGGTGGTGGTGGATTCGTCTGGCTCGATGCAAGGGGAGAAGATGACAGCGGTACAGAATACGCTGAAAACCTATGTGGATAGCCTCGGCCCGAAAGATCAGATTGCGCTGATTGATTTTGACGATAATATTCGTCCGCCTGTGAGGGCTGATGGTACGTCGGATGGCCGCAATCAGGGCATTCAGTTTATTGGTGGATTGAGAGCGGACGGTGGTACTAGACTTTATGACTCGGCGCTAGAAGCTCGTAATTGGCTACAGCAAAATCTACGGCCTGATGCGATCAATGCGGTTTTGATTTTGACCGATGGTGAAGATTCGGACTCTCGTATTAGCTTGCAGCAACTGGGCGATGAGCTAGAGGAAAGTGGCTTTAATAGCGATGAGCGAATTGCGTTCTTTACAGTTGGCTACGGCAATGAAGATGAGTTCGACTCTTCGGCTCTAGAAGAAATTGCGAGCTTGAATGGGGGCTACTACCGTAAGGGCGACCCCTCAACGATTGCTCAGCTGATGGCTGATTTGCAGCTGGAGTTCTAGGTTTGATGATGGGTTGGGTGACTGGCTTAACGATTGGCTTAACGATTGGCTTAATGATGGTACCGCTGGCACGTTTATGAAATTAGCAAATCCGTTTTACTATCCCTTTGCGATGCTTGCTGGTGGTGTGTTCCTAGTAGTGGGCGCTCGGCTGGTGCGATTGCCGAGTGTTGCTGCTATTCCTGGGGCTAGCGCGATCGCACTTATCACCGCCACAGTCTTCAAAAGCCGCGAACCCGAAACCATCGAACTCGA
>JBHJIY010000212.1:0-15030 GCA_050042985.1 Phormidesmis sp.
CGCGTCGTCATCGAAGAATTCCTCACCGGCCAAGAAGTCTCCGTCCTCGCGGTCACCGATGGCAAAACAATCCGTTCACTGCTACCCGCACAAGACCATAAGCAAGTGGGTGAAGGCGATACCGGGCCAAACACTGGCGGCATGGGCGCATATGCACCGACACCAGTCATGCCTTCAGACCTACTCGCCCGAGTACAAACAGAAGTACTAGAACCTACATTGGCAGCGCTACAAGAAAGAGACATTGACTATCGCGGCGTGGTCTATGCCGGACTCATCGTTACCCCCGAAGGCGATCCCAAGGTAATTGAGTTCAACTGTCGCTTTGGCGATCCAGAAACGCAGGTGGTGCTCCCGCTGTTGGAGACGCCTTTAGAAGAGATTATTTTGGCCTGCTGTGAGCAGCGGTTGGCTAGTTTGCCGCCCTTTAAATGGAAAGATGCGGCATCAGCCTGTGTGGTGATGGCCGCAGAAGGCTATCCGAGTGCTTACAAGAAAGGGCTACCGATTGGCAGTCTTGATGAGGCACAAGATGATACGGATACGGTGGTGTTTCATGCAGGGACGCGGGTGCGAGAAGGGGCGCTGGAGAGTACGGGTGGACGGGTGCTGGGGGTGAGTGCGATCGCGCCCACTTTTGAAGATGCGATCGACAAAGCCTACCGCGCCGTCGACAAAATCGACTTCCCCGGCAGCTTCTGCCGTCGCGATATTGGCCACAGGGTTAAGTGATAGTCAAACAATAGCGGCGCAAATCACTGCCGTATCAGGCTGATTTTGTATAGGCATGGCATCAGCGACTAGAATAAAGGAAACAAAACGTACCAAAACGCAAAGAACAGCGTCCTTTTGCACACAGTCAGTTGCTCACTCAGCGGTTGCTCACTGTCTATAAAAAGCGCGCCAAGGAAACGCAAACGTAGTTATGCAATTGTTCAGCCAACTCAAAGCGTTACTGGCCAAGTGGTGGAGTGACTTCACCCTCCAAACACGACTAATGGCAGGCGCGACCGTTCTGGTATCGCTCATCATGAGTGCCCTCACCTTTTGGGCCGTCAACACCATCCAGCAAGACGCCCAGCTAAACGACACCCGCTTCGGTCGTGACCTAGGCCTGCTCCTCGCCGCCAACGTCGCCCCCCTAGTCGATCAAAACGACCGCTCAGAGCTAGCCCGCTTTTCCTACAGCTTTTACGAAAACACCTCCAACGTTCGCTACATGCTGTACGCGGACCAAGAAGGCGAAATCTTCTTCGGCATTCCCTATTCCGAACCCGCCGTTCAAAACTCCCTCACGCTGCGGCGGCGCATGAAGCTCCCCGCCAACTACACCAGCAGCGCCGAAGCGCCTCTGGTACGCCAGCACATGACCCCCGCTGGCATCGTTACCGACGTATTTGTGCCCCTCACCACCGATGGCCAATACCGAGGAATGCTGGCCATGGGCATTAACCCAAACCCTACGGTGGTGGCATCCTCGCACCTCACCCGTGACGTTACCATTGCCGTATTCGTCTCTATTTGGGTCATGGTGATTTTGGGCGCAGTCATCAACGCGCTCACTATTACCCAGCCCATCAAAGAGCTATTGCTAGGCGTCAAAAATATCGCCGCTGGCAACTTCAAACAACGGGTTGATCTGCCCCTGGGCGGCGAACTGGGCGAACTCATCTACAGCTTCAACGACATGGCGGAGCGCCTAGAGCGCTACGAAGAGCAAAATATTGAAGAACTCACCGCCGAAAAAGCCAAGCTAGAAAGCCTGGTCTCCACCATTGCAGACGGTGCCATCTTGCTCGATGCCAACACAAACTTAGTATTGGCAAATGTAGCCGCTAGGCGAATGCTGGGATGGGGCACCGGTACAACACTGAGCGGCAACATGCTAGCCCAGCTTCAGCCCGAGGTGCGCGCGCAGCTAGCACCTTCGCTTTCTCAAGCGGCCACTGGCGAAGCCCACGAAGGCAACGAGTTTCGCATCTCCCTAATGGAGGGCACCCGCACTATTCGCGTCGTGCTTAACGCCGTCCTCGACCAGTCTCGCGAAAATGTAAAAGGGCTCGCCATCACCCTGCAAGACATCACCCGCGAAGTCGCGCTCAACGAAGCCAAAAGCAGCTTCATCAGCAACGTTTCTCACGAGCTACGCACACCACTATTCAACATCAAATCCTTCATTGAAACCCTGCATGAATACGGCGAAGACCTCAGCGACAAAGAGAAAAAAGAGTTCTTAGCCACCGCAAATAATGAAACCGACCGCCTGACGCGTCTGGTTAACGACGTATTGGATTTATCTCGACTGGAGTCGAGCCGTCGCTACGAATTTTCTGCGGTAGAAGTGCATCAACCGATCGATCAGGTCTTGCGAACTTATCAGCTAAATGCAAAAGATAAGCAGATCACGCTAGAAAAAGATATCGAAGCATCACTGCCTGCGGTGCTAGGCAACTACGACCTACTGCTGCAAGTATTTGGCAACCTAGTCGGCAATGCACTAAAGTTTACGCTTGCCGGTGGCAAAGTCGTGATTCGGGCTTACTGTACGCCCAGCGAGGCTACGCCAGAAGATGAAGAGAGCACTTATCAAAATGTACGCATCGAAATTGGTGACACAGGCATTGGTATCGACGCGGAAGATCAGGCCGCGATTTTTGAACGCTTCTTCCGCGTAGAAAATAGAGTGCACACGTTAGAAGGCACAGGCTTGGGGCTGTCGATCGTGAAGAACATTATGGATAAGCACAATAGCCAGGTAAACCTGGTCGGAGAAGTCGGCGTTGGTACCACTTTCTGGTTTGATCTACCTGTCTATGACATGACTGAGTACAAAGCACCCGAGCTGGTCCCTTCTGAGTTGCCAATTAAGGAGACTGCTACCGTAGCAACTTCTGAAACAAAGACAGAAGTTGAAGCGGCGTCCTCTGGTGTTGCATAGCTCAAGAGGTTGTGTAAAAAGCAATTGACCGGGCCTGCAAGGCTACACAATCTTAAGAACGCATGAGAGAAAAGCGTCAGCATATATTCCGTATCTTTGCCCAGCAGCCTTGGTATCAGAGTGTTCTGAGCTTTTGAACATATCCTCTGCGTATGAGTTTTCTATAGATATTCTCTAGGTTTGAGAACCGTTAGACGGAGTTTATATCAAGTTTAGCTGACTACAATTAGGCACAGATAACCTACAGACATAGGAGGCTTTTTATGAGCTTGTTAGACCAGCTAAAGACAATGACCACCGTAGTTGCTGATACTGGCGATATTGGGGCTATTGAACAGTTCACCCCACAAGATGCCACGACCAACCCTTCCCTGATTACGGCCGCTGCTAAGCTCCCTCAGTACCAAAGCATTGTGGATGAAACCCTATCACAAGCAAAAGAAACACTAGGGAATAATGCTTCAGACCAGGAAGTCGCCAAAGAAGCATTCAAGCACTTGGCCGTTGCGTTCGGTAAGCGCATTCTTGAAATTATCCCTGGCCGCGTTTCCACAGAAGTAGATGCTCGCTTGTCTTACGATACAGAGGGTACGCTAGCGACGGCACGTGAGTTGATTGGTGAGTACGAGGCTGCGGGCATCAGTCGCGATCGCATTCTCATCAAAATCGCCTCTACTTGGGAAGGCATCAAAGCCGCTGAGATCCTCGAGCAAGAAGGCATTCACTGCAACCTAACTTTGTTGTTTGGCCTGCACCAGGCTGCTGCCTGCGCCGATGCAAAGGTCACGCTCATCTCTCCATTCGTCGGTCGCATTCTTGACTGGTACAAGGCAGATACGGGCCGCGACAGCTACCCACCTTCCGAAGATCCTGGCGTACTCTCGGTCACCGAAATCTACAACTACTACAAAAAGTTTGGCTACGAGACCGAGATTATGGGCGCAAGCTTCCGTAATGTCGATGAAATCAAAGAGCTAGCAGGTGTTGATTTGCTGACAATTTCGCCTAAGCTGCTGAAGCCACTTTCTGAGACAGAGGGTGAGCTGACTCGTAAGCTAAAGCCAGAAGATGCGAAGGCATCGGAGATTGAGAAGTTGTCTGTAGACAAGGCAAAGTTTGATGTAATGCATGAGAGCGATCGCATGGCGAACGACAAGCTCGACGAAGGCATCAAAGGCTTCACCAAAGCCCTCGAAGAGCTAGAGCAGCTACTTGTCGACCGCTTGGCGCAAATGAACCAGCCAGCTGCGGTCTAGGCTATTTGGGTCAGATATCAGCATTTTGCGTGCTGTACGAATCCGGTGAGTGAGGCTTTGTGGGCTCTCGTTCATCGGATTTTGCTATGCGGTGGATCAAACCACGTAGACCTACGAATTTGAGGAGCGGACACCTTGAATGTCTATCTGAGCGCGTGAACAATATGACGCTTGTACTCCAAAAATTCTGGCGTCAGCTTCATATCTAGCTCGCGGCGCTCGGGCAGCGCAATCTCTGTGGTGTCGCGCAGTTTTCCCTGCTTATCCATAATGTGAACTCGCTGCGAGAGGAAGATGGCTTCTTCCACATCGTGAGTAATCATGAACACGGTAATGTGAGTTTTTTCCCACAGGTCGTGGAAGAATTCTTGTAGTTGCTCTTTGGTTTGCGAGTCGAGCGCACCAAAAGGTTCGTCCATTAGGAGATCTTCGGGGTCGTTGGCTAGGGCGCGTGCGATCGCCACCCGCTGCTTCATCCCACCCGACAGCTCCTTTGGATACGCATTGGCATAGTCGCTCAGCCCTACGATATCGAGGTAGTGAGCCACCTTCTGCTTCTGTTCTGCTTTGGGCATCCCTTTCAAGCTCAGACCAAAGGCAATATTTTTAGCAACCGAGAGCCAGGGAAAAAGCGTGTAATTTTGAAAAACCATGCCACGGTCCGCCCCTGGTCCAGGCACCACGTCCCCATCGACCAGCACCTCACCCGAAGTTGCCTTCACCAGGCCAGCGGCAATATTCAACAGCGTTGATTTACCACAGCCCGATGGCCCTACAATACAGCTAAATTCATTGGGAGCCAGCTTCAAGCTCACATCGTCAACCGCCAGGTTAGTTTGGCGACCGCGCTTAAATATCTTCGTAATATGTCGAATCTCTAGCTTGGCTTCATGCGCCGTCTCAGCTGAGTCAAAAGTAGTGGGAAACGACGTGGTTTGCATAGCATCCTCAAAAGTTATGGCGTTCTCAAAAATATTCAACACTTTCAGCCCTAACGACTAGCTCGCTTTCGACTCAGCCCACGGTAAACACAACCGAAAGAGCAGCTTAAACAAGAGATCGGTCGCTAGGCCAATAGCCAAAATCACCAGAATACAAAAGAGAACCTTGTCTGTTTGTAGAAATCGCTGAGAGTAGATAATTTTGAAGCCCAGTCCCTTTTGCGCTGCAATCAGCTCAGAGATAATCAAAAAATTCCAGGCCCCTGCAACGTTGAGCTTCAGCGTATCCAAAATATTGGGCAAGGTCGCTGGTAAAATAACCCGCAGCAACAAATCTCTGCGAGTAGCCCCAAGGGTATAGGCCACGTTCAGTGTTTCATCAGAAATAAACTTAACCGCATCCGAAATCATCGTTGCATTGTAAAAAACAATACCCAGAAAAATAATAATGATCTTGGGCGTTTCCCCCAAGCCAGTCCAAATAATAATCAGCGGTACAAACGCCGCAATCGGGGCATAGCGCACCGTACGGAAAAATCCGCCCAGCAGGCCATCCATACTATAAAAAGTACCCATCGCCAGCCCCACCGGAATCCCCACCAGCGCAGCAGCAATAAAGCCCGCTATCACCCTCAGTGAACTCGCAATAATATCAACCATCAGCTCCTCATTTTGGAGCATGTCGATGCCAGTGAGCAGGGTGGCTGTTGGGGTAGGCAAAAACTTGGGGTTTACAAAGCCGCCATAGCTCAACACACACCAAATAATGAAGGGAACCAACAAAGACGTCGTGATTAGAACAGGGGGCAGCCAGCTGGGAAATCCCTGACGGATACTCCAAAAAACAGAAGGCTTAAGATATCGTTTCTTCGCGTAGCTCAAGGGGAGTACCTAGTTGAACATTGTATCGGGAAGGGCTCCCTACTGAAAGGCTCCCTACTATAGAGAGCCCCAAAAGACACGTTAGCTTTCTGTATATGCCTCAACAAACTTCGGATAAAGCAAAGTTGAAACGTCTCCTGGATCTGTTTCAATTTGCTCCTCTGCAAGCAAAAAGGTAACCAGCTCCTGCAAAGGCGTAGCCAGATAGGTATCACTATCCGGGCGGGCGAGCATATCAAGATTATCTTCTACAGAGGGAATTTTTACCCCTTTCAGGTCTCCCTCTAGTTCTTCGGTTGTCACTTCTAGCTCTTTAGCACCAATCTCAAGCGCTTCCTCAGGATTATCCAACATAAACTGAGTCCCTTTGAAAATAGCGTTAACAAACGCCTGAACCGCTGCTGGATTTTCCTCAATGAAGGCTGTATCGACCAAATAAAGATCAATAATCGCGGTTGGCATTTTGGACGAGTCGTAAATGACACGACCGTCGTCAACCGCGCGGGCAGTGGCTGGGAGGTAGGGTGCATAGCTGACGGCAATATCTACGTTGCCCGACTCAAAAGCGGTGGCTGCCGACGCTGGGTCGGCATTGACAATAGTGACATCGTCCTTAGTCAACCCCGCTTCTTTGAGCACCTGCAATAAGAAAAAGTAGCTAACACCAGTTGTATCTACCGCGACTTCCTTACCTTTAAAGTCTTCTATGCTTGCAATGGTATCGCGTGCCAAAATGCCGTCACCACCAACCGAGTTGTCTTGCACAAGCACAATCTTAAAATCTTTGCCCTGCGATTTCATTAAGATAGCCTCTGCGCTCACAGGCGCAACACTATCAACATTGTTGCTGGCAAACGCAGAGATATAGTCGCCGCTCGCACCAAATATGCTCAGGTCAAAATCCAAACCTTCTTCGGCAAAGAAGCCTTTTTCTTGTGCAATATAAAGCGGTAGCTGACCAACCCATGGCGCAGTTCCCATAGACATCGCAAGATTATCAGCACCGCCACCAGCATCACCACTAGGCTGGCAGGACTTCAAAAGGATTGCGCCTGTGGTGCCAGCCATAAGTTGAAGAACGTGGCGGCGGCGAAGCATAAACGGTTGAGACATGGAATACCTGAGGAAACTGTGGCTAGATTATAGAGACAGAATAACCGCTCTATTGAACTTTTCTATCGGCCTTTTTTTGCTTTGCTATCGGCCTCTCTATTGGCTTTCATAAGCCTGAACAAACTGAGGATCGAACAAATCAGGAAAATCGCTCACTTCTGATTCAATTTGACCTTCTGCGTACAAGAAGGTAGCAAGGTCTTCCATCGGTTGTTCTAGATATAGGTCATCGGTTGGATCTGCCAGCATTTTGAGGTTAGTGGCGACATCGGGAAGCTTTACACCTTTTAGGTCACCGGCAAGTTCCTCTGGAGTCACTTCTAGCTCTTCCGCACTAATTGCCAGCGCTTCTTCTGCATTAGTTTCGAGAAACTCCAGTCCTCTTAGCGTTGCATTTACAAACGCTTGCACTGTCTCTGGGTTCTCTTCAATAAAAGCAGTGTCGAAGAGATACAGATCAATAATGGCCGTTGGCATACTAGAAGAGTCATATATGATTCTGCCATCTTCTACAGCGTCTGCGGCTTGCTGCAAAAAGGGCGCATAGCTAACTGCAATATCTACGTTGCCAGATTGAAACGCGGCAGCAGCGGCCGCTGAGTCAGTATTGACTGCTACGAAATCGTCCTTACTCAGCCCGGCTTCTTTAAGGACTTGCAAAAGAAAAAAGTAGCTAACACCCGCCGTGTCAACAGCGATTTTTTGGTCTTTGAAGTCTTCGATACTGCCAATACTGTCTTTGGCCAAAATACCGTCTCCGCCCACGGAGTTATCTTGTACCAAGACAATCTTGTAATCCTTTCCCTGCGACCGAAGTAAAACAGCTTCTGAACTCACGGGCGAAATCGCATCTAGCTGACCGCTCAAAAAGGCCGACAGGTACTCACCGTTTGAGCTAAATATGTTGATGTCAAAGTCCAAACCTTCGTCGGCATAGAAGCCTTTTTCCATCGCGATGTATATCGGCACCTGACCAATCCAAGGCACCGTTCCCATCGTCAAAGACATCGTAAGTTCTTTCTCGGCAGCAGCGTCACTGCTACTGCCATCACTAGAAGAGTCATCACTAGAAGCGGTTGAACCGCAGGCGTGAAGTAGCGCTGTGCCAGTGGCCCCGGCCAACATCTGCAGTGCATGGCGACGACGCATTTTGAATGGGTGAGTCATAGGTACAGTGAATCCTGATTGAATAGCCTTTAATACCCTATGGGAAAGCCACTACAAGAATTGTTTATTGAGTACAAATACGGACAAAATACTGTTGTAAAAAGAGTTCTTGTATGGCGCTTTTACAACACTGGGGGAAGGGTTGGAGTGAGGGCGATGCAGGTACTTTTAAGACGTGGGTTCTAAGTGTTTCTACTCTATAGCCTTTTCTTCTAAATGAGAAGTATCAGCCAGTACTTTAGAGAGACAAAAAGAAAGGTTCATCTACGCCTTAATGTAGATGAACCTTGAAACGTTGATAAAACGTTGATGAGCAGTAGGTTGATGAGCAGTAGTAGGGCGAGCACGCTCAGCCAGAATCACTAGCCAGAATCACTGGCCTGGCGTGTCAACTTAGAACCACTCGTCTTTAGCATCTGCTTTTGTGTTGGTATTGCGTTCAGGCGTTTCACGCTCAAAGTGCAGGTGAATGGAGCGAGTTTGCTCACCGTCGGCAGCCACAGCGCGAATAGGGTAGTCGATTTGGCCATCGGGGAAGGAGACGTGGAAGCGGAAGGTGCCGTCTGGATTGAGCGGTACCACGCGATCGCCCACAGTCAGCGTGGCACTCGGCTCGGTAGCACCATACACAATCAGCTCCGCATCAGCCACCAACCAGAAATTACGCACTCTGCCAGGCAGCGCCGGACCCACACCAGACATATTTAGGCCAGACACATTAAGTCCAGACGCATTTGGCACAAATCCTGGCTGACCAGACACATTGCCCGAAGCAGAAAGGGCTCCTGGCGCAGCATGCTGCATAGAGCCGTAGAGCGAACCAGCCACCCGCAGCGCTTCTTGCCCTTGCGTCATCGCAAACAGGTCGTCGTAAATTTTGGGCAGATTCTCTGCTTCGCTATCACTGCTGGGTGTCTCTGGCGAATAAGGCTGACCCAGGTCACCGAAGGTGCGCCCAGCGAGGCCTTCGTCAAAACCAATGGTGACGAACTGATCTTTCACCCAATCTGAAGGGTAGATGGGCGGTACACGAATAGGCGCCGAGCGAGCCAGCAAAAGCCAGCGATCATCTGCAGTAAGATAGCCAATTTCTGCGCTGTAGTCGCGATCGCTCACCGGTACTTCCAAATACCAGGAGCGCGCCATCTCATGACAGTCTTGCTGCTGCATACTATGCGGTGCTTGCACAGACTGATCGATATCCGTAACGTCGTACAGCCGAAGCATCAGCCGTTGGCCACCCTGCTGTCGTAGCTCCTGCTTGTGCTCATTAGAAACGTCCCAATAGGCATAAGCCCACTTAGGGTCACGTGGGAGGAGAACGATTCGGCTCTCTCCATAGCCTTCCGGCAAGTCAGGGAGGCCATCGTCTACAGTTGCTAGCTCTTCGATACTCAGAGAGGGACTAACTTCTTCCATTGGAGTATTTGTTGATGTATTTGTTATAGAGGGATCGTATTGAATAGTCGTGGATGAGGATGAGCCCTCATCCGCAGCAGTGGTAGAGACAGAAGTAGCTGCTGCACCGAGACCAACAGCAGCTGTGCCTACGATGCCAGCAGCGACAGAAGGCATCGCTGCGACTGGAGCCGAGCTTTCACTCGGAATACCTGAAGACGCTGCTTCGTCGGTCGCTGCGGCCTCGCCAAAAATCACTGCGCTATCGCCAATGATTGTTTCACGGGTGGGTTCAATATCGAGAATGGTCTCAGTTTCTGCGATAACAGTGCCTCTAGTCGGCTCAAGATTATCTATATCAGTGACCACTGGCTCGCTCTGCGCAGCTATATCAGGAGCTGAGGCATCTGTGGTTGAAATATCGGCAGTCGATATCTCAGCGGTTGAAGTATCGGCGGTTGGGACAGCCTGCAATGATTCATCTAGAGGCGTATCATCAAGCGTCAGGTCCAGATTGTCATCCCACTCATCGTCGTCATCATCGGTTTCGACCCCGGCATCAAGGCCCATCATCATCCCGCCGATGGCAGCGCCACCTGCAACGGCAGCAGCGCCACCCAGAGCGCCAGTAGGCGTCAGCAGATCTAGGTTTGTACCTTCTAAGTCAGGCGATTCTAAATCTGTAGATTCGTAGAGAGGAAGGTTAGTCTCGCCTGCATCAGGAGCATCAGAAGCTGCACCAGCGTCTATCCCTGGCAGCCCTACGGGAAGAGGAGCGGTTGCAGCAGTGGCAGAGACAGCAGCATTCTCTCCCGGCGCGACGACTCGAGAATCGTCTGTAACACGATCGGTGGAAATAACGGACTGAGCTCTATTTGAAACTTCTCGATCAGTTTCTGGATCGGTAGCGGGTGGAGGGACAGTAGCCGTTGGAGCCGTTTGGCGAATCGCTTCCGCCTGGCCACCTGATTTTTTTCTGCCAAGGATAGCCCACAGACCCACACCCAGCAGACCTAGTAAAGGAAGTAACCATAGCCAAGGTGATAGGCTTCCTGCTGCTGCCTCGCCGCTACCAGCAGCACCCGCCACCGCATCACCCGCCGCTGCACCAGCAGCTGTCTCGCCAAAGGGCAATCCATTCAGGCCCCAGTTACCTCGCTGACCGCCCGCAGTAGAAACAACTAGCTTATCGTTACCATCAAAACTAAGATCGGTGATAGCTTTGCCATTGCCCGCTGCGAAGGCTTCATCCGTTGGGGTGCCGCTGTCTACATCCCAGTAGCGAACATTCCCTGTGTTGGTACCCGTAGCCAGCGTTTGCCCATCTTCACTAAAGGCTAAGGCAGTAACAGCTCCACCAGCCCCGAGGAGTGGACCAGTCACAGCTTCACCCAAATCATTTTCGATAAAGGCGACATTGTCCTCGTCGGTTGAGGCAGTCAGTGTTCCATCTGAGCTGGTCACTGTAGGCCTTTCACCTTCTATTTCAACAGCGGCCGCTTCCTCTGCATCGCGAACGTTTTCGACGGCTGCTTGGCCTGCTGCGCCAGTAGCAACGCCAAGGAATCCCTGAGCAGCTTCGCTCGGTTCGCCCAGGTAAACGTAGTTGCGTGGCTGAGAGAACGGATACGCTGGGTCGTCTGGCAGCGTTTGATGCATGGAGATAATTTTGACGTCATCACTGCTCATGACCTGATTGGCGATCGCATAGCCAATCCCATCGCTACCCAGCGCATCTACAACCGCGTCGGTTTCATCTTCAAACACAGGATCTGCTGTAAAGCCTGTGACGAACTCAGCTTCTTGAAAAACAGGATAAGGACGAAAGGCTTGGCGCGTATCGCTGAACTCTGGCCTGTCTACAAAGCGAATGGGGCCCGGCTCGCCCCCTAGCTCAGACCAATCTGTGATTTCGCCGCGAAAAATTTGGCCGAACTGCGCAAAGGTAATGTCACCATCGAAAGGGTTCTCTGGACCGACGATGATGGCAATTTTTTCGCGAGCGATCGCAACCGCACTCAGCCCAGCATCCTGTTCGGCTTCAGTCAGCGGACGACCAATCGCAGCAAGATCAATGGCGCCGTCGAGCAAACGATCTACAGCCACATCACTCCCGTTGGCTTCGGCCTCAACGGCTGCATTTTCGTAGCGCTCTTGAAATTGAGCAGTGAGCGCAGCATTCATTGTGCGCATACTGCTAGAGCCATCAATAAGCAGAGTTTCTGCGTCGTCGAGAGCAGCAGGCAATGTGAACTCAGAGCCTGCATTGCCCTGTGCTAGCAGCTGCACAGCATTTGCCTGCGGCGTTCCCTGTGAAACGGTCGCAGAGGCCGCTCGCTGGGCGGGCACAGCAAGGGCCGCCAGCAAGCAAAGCTTTGCGAGGGTATAACGGTTAGCGCGCATCATAAAGCCTAGTTTTCAAGATTATGAAATTACCTTAATATCTCAGTGATTCTTCTGAGAGTCAATCTTATTGACCGAAAAGCGATGGGTTTTGGCTAGGAAAAATATACTCTGCTATCAGCACAAAAACGCGCTACCGCTATGGATTCTTTTTGCCAGAGCGCCTTTTTCCAGACCGCTTCTTCTGACGCTTAGCCTTATTCCCACCGCCCAGAGGTGTTTGGGGCCTACCGCCTAAGGGTGTTTGATGGGCGCCAAAGTACTTTTCACTGCGGTAGCGCAGCCAAATTCTGAGCTGCTGCGGAACGTTGTCTTTCTGAGCCTTGGTGAGCTGGTTGTAGAGGGCAAGCGCTTTTTCCCGTTCATGGCGGCAGGCTGCATTGCGATGGGCATCCCAAAGCCCTTTAGCGGCACGAATGCGTCGGCAGGTTTCTTTAATCAGGGCATCGCCTTCTAGGGGGCCATCGGGTTGTTTTTTTGATTTGGGCATGGACTATTTCCGGCGGAAAGGTTTAAGCTTTGGCTTTGCCACGCCTTTGGCATTACGGCGACGCTCGGTCACTGGAGAGAGAGGGCGAGAGGGCGTTGGGAGCAAGGGAAAGCAGGGCAGCGGGAGAAACTGGCTACTGTTTGCGTATTGAATTAGATCTCGGATGTATATTCATTTTATAGTCTGTGCTTCGGGCTAGATAAAGCATTGTCTTGGTTTTACGCTTATGTCTACTGCGCATCATCACCATCATTCCTCTGATTCGACAAGCTGTAGCTCGGGGACATGTCACCATCACGGCGTGCCGACAACGCCTGAACAGGTGAAATCGCTCAGAATCGCGCTGGTCTTTGTCACATGCTTTTCTGCTGCTGAACTATGGGTAAGTTTGCACAGCAACAGCCTGTCTTTGCTGGCAGATGCTGGCCATATGGTGTGCGATGTATTTGCCATCGCACTTTCCCTGTGGACGGCTGATCAGGTATCGAAGGGAGAGCCCAATGGGCAGAGGTTGAATGCGATCGCAGCACTCGTCAACGGGGTGCTCCTGCTCATTATATGTAGCTGGCTAGGATGGGAAGCCGTTGGTGAATTTCGATTCCCACCCACTGAGATTTTAAGTCAGCCCGTCGCCATCACAGCAGCTGTAGGATTGGGAATCAATGGGCTAAACGCCTACCTTTTGCACGCTCACGCCGACGATAACTTAAACATGCGTGGCGCTTTTTTGCATATGGTGGCCGATGCGAGTAGCTGTTTGGGCGTATTGGTTGGGGCGGTGTTGATTGCGAAGTATCAGTGGTATTGGGCAGATGGTGTGGTGAGTAGTGCGATCGCGCTCTTAATCGCGTCTAGTGCTATTCCCTTGATTCGCCAAAGCTGGGCCACGCTGAAGGTAGATTCGAGCCCAGCAGAGCAACTTGCTGAAGAGTCCTAGCTTGCAGTTGGAATATTCTGTTTGCTGTTGTGACCCAGAATGCGAAAGAATACGAGAGCTTATATTGATTGATCGCCCTTTTCTCCGCGCAACATGAAAGTCACCACCTGGAATGTCAACTCCGTTCGTACACGTTTGCAGCATGTGACTGACTGGCTACAGACAAACCCTGTAGACGTGCTGTGTTTGCAAGAAACCAAAGTGGTAGATAAAGACTTTCCCGAGCAGGCCTTCACAGACATTGGCTATCACGCCTACTTCTATGGCCAAAAGTCTTACAACGGTGTAGCACTGATCAGCAAAGAACCCCTAGAAGAAGTGCAAATGGGCTTTGGCGATGTGATGAACAGCGAAGCCGTTGGCAACTTGGACGATCAAAAACGAGTCATCAGTGGCGTAATAGGCGACGTTAGAGTCGTTAATCTCTACGTTCCAAACGGCTCTTCTATCGGTAGCGACAAATACGAGTACAAGCTTAGCTGGCTAGCACTGTTAAAGCAGTATTTGACAGCCCAGCTATCGGTACATAGCAAGCTCAATGTCTGTGGCGACTTCAACATCGCGCTAGAAAATAAAGACATCTATACCGACAAAAAGAGAGATAAACACATCATGTCTTCTCCTAAAGAAAGAGAGACTTTACGCGATGTGCTTTCTGTCGGCCTATCAGATGCGTTTCGCAAGTTTACGGATGAGGGCGGCCACTTCAGCTGGTGGGACTATCGCACCAATTCCTTCGCACGCAACACCGGCTGGCGAATCGATCATCACTATCTGTCAGCTGAGCTGTACGAACAGGCGACAAGCTGCACGATTGACACCACACCAAGAGGTTTAGAACGTCCAAGCGATCATACGCCTGTGACTGTGGAGTACTAGCAGTGCCGTCTTTTAGGGTGTCGTCTTTTAAGGGCGCTGTTAGAGTTGGCGTTCTTGGCTGCCTCAGTTTGTTGTTAGTTTTCATTTTGCAGGGGCTGCCCTCAGCATTGCACAAAATATCCCTCATCCGAGAGCCTGCGCCGTAGATGGAGTGAGCCTTCTGGACAATTCCATTTTGCTTGCTATGCTCACAGTCCAGTGAGCGTAGACCAGTAACATGGGTTGTTCAAGCAAGCACTATTTATGCAGCACTATTTTTATATAGGGCTATTTATGTAGATAAAGGCCTTTTGACCCAGTAGCGAAATAGCAGTATCCCAGGGATAGCACCCAGACTGCCACCAATAGCAAACTCTAGCCTCAAGAAGGTGTCATTATCAATCACAAGAGACCGGATATAGACGTACAGCAGAAGACCGATGAGTGCGCCGCTACCTGTGACTGCACCTGCGATGCTAGCGCGCAGCCACTGACGCGGAAAGCCAATAACACCGGCAACGGCTGAACCAATAGCTGCGATCGCCAACCAGCTAGTAGCTGGCAATACATTCCACTCGGGCATAAATCCGGCCATAATCATGCCGGGCACAAGTGTTGTTGCGCTGCCCACAA
Organism: Phormidesmis sp.; assembly: GCA_050042985.1. Taxonomy (GTDB): domain Bacteria; phylum Cyanobacteriota; class Cyanobacteriia; order Phormidesmidales; family Phormidesmidaceae; genus Phormidesmis. The sequence continues at coordinate 15,017 of JBHJIY010000212.1, forward strand.
TAAGCGCAGCGTTG
>JBHJIY010000213.1:0-16125 GCA_050042985.1 Phormidesmis sp.
CCGCCGCCGCGTGGGAAAGCGTGGATCGACTATGCGGTGTGGGATGATCGAATTGAGCGATTTCGAGTCCCGGCGGATAAGTACCGGCTGCTGGTAAGTGCGCTCAAAGCAGACGGCGTGCGCTTTGAAGATAAGGTGCAGGCGTTTGAGCCGTTGGACCTACAAGATAATTTGACATTGACGCCCTATGCGCATCAGGCGGAGGCGCTAGAAGCTTGGAAGAAAGGTGAACGGCGTGGGGTGGTGGTGCTGCCGACAGCAGCTGGGAAAACATATCTTGCGCAGATGGTGATGGCTGCTACGCCAAGGCGAACGCTGATTACTGTGCCAACGCTGGATTTGATGCATCAGTGGTATGCCGATTTGGAAGCGGCGTTTCCAGGGGTTGAGGTTGGTCTTTTGGGGGGTGGGTCGCGCGATCGCACTCCTATCCTGGTCGCCACCTACGACAGCGCTTCCATCTATGCAGAAGATCTGGGCCATCAGTACGCCCTTCTTATTTGCGACGAATGTCATCACCTGCCAAGCGACTTCCATCGCAGCATTGCCGAATACTCTATCTCGCCCTATCGCCTAGGGCTGACGGCTACCCCAGAGCGCACAGACGGTCGCCATGAAGATCTCGACCAGCTGTTAGGGCCGGTCCTATATCGCCGAACGTCGGCGGAGCTGTCGGGAACAGCCTTGGCACCGTATCAGGTGGTACAGCTCAAGGTGCAATTGAGCGCTGAGGAAAGAACCCGCTATACCAAACTCCAAGCGCAGCGAAACGCATTTCTCAAAGCCTCAAACATCTGGCTTAGCAGCGCCCAAGGGTGGCAGCGATTTGTGCAGGCCAGCGCCAAGTCTGCCGCCGGGAGACGCGCAATGCTTGCTCACCGCGAGGCGAAAAATATCGCCCTGGGCACAGCAGGCAAGCTAACACTGCTCGAAAAGCTAATGACGCAGCATTACCCCGAGCGCACCATCATCTTCACCAATGACAACGCGACGGTGTACAAGATTTCTCAAGACTTCCTCATTCCCGCGATTACGCATCAAACACCTGTCAAAGAACGGCACAGCATTTTGCAAAAGTTCCGCGAAGGCGACTACAGCTCTATTGTGGTTTCTCATGTCCTTAATGAAGGGGTTGATGTGCCCGACGCACGGGTGGCGATTCTGCTGTCGGGGACGGGGTCTACTCGAGAATATATTCAGCGGCTGGGCCGGGTACTGCGCAAAGGGAGTGATGGCAAAGTGGCGCTACTGTATGAGGTGATTGCCGAGCAAACCAGTGAGGAAGGCGTATCGCGGCGCAGGCACGCAGTACCTAAGACGGATACGGATACGGGTAATCGTCAACTCTCTCTAGTGCCCAACGTAAAGAACAAAAAAGAGAGTGAAAGAGATAAGAAGACAACCCGAAAGGAGAAAGTCCGAAAGGAGAAAGTTCGCAAGCGTTTCCCTAAAAAGAAAAGAGACTTTGTAGAAGAGTCGATCCCAATCGCGGCTGAGGACTCTCCGCCTTGGCCAGACGAGGATTAGCCGATGCCCGACTATCAGTTAACTCTCACTAATCGAATTTCTGTTCTTTGGTTTTTAGCATCTGTTGGGTCTGTATTTGCCAGAGGCTCACTGAATCCTTTGCCTTCGGGCAAAATGTTGAGCGTAACGCCGTAGCCTTTGAGTGTGTTGACAACAACACTGGCTCGTTGCTGGCTGAGGGTTTGGTTGAGCGCTGCGCTGCCTGTGCGGGAGGTATGGCCAATGACGCGGACGGCAACGGGTTGCTGGGTGAATTCGTTGAGTTCTTGGGCGAGCTGGCTGAGGGTTTCTTTGCCTTCGGGGGTAAGGTTGGCGGAGCCTGTGCCGAAGCTGACTTGGCCACGTACCTGCAAGTTGCCAATGTCTGGAGCCTGCTGAATATCGCTGGCAGAAATAGCGGGCGCAGCGGTTACCGTGTTGCTTTTGCCTTCTAGCTTTTCGGCGAGCTCTGGGTTGTCGGCGCGTACTAGCTCAATGAGGGTTTGCGTATTGTCAGCGGCAGCCGTGACGAACTGATCGGTGTAGAGGCTGGTTTCATCTGCGGGAATAGCGCTCAACCGGTTGGACAATGCGAGTACTGCGGCTGTGGCTTTGATGCGGCGATCGAGGGTGCCGTCTTGGAACCAGGTTTTGGTTTCAGTAGCGGTGAAGAAGTCGATGCCGTTGATGATAGCAGCGGAGTCACTGACGGATAGGTTGCCGTCTTCAGCAACTTGGGTTTGTAGCTGGGTCGCATCGCGGGCGTTGGCATCGATGCGGCGGTAGTAGTTTTCGAGCAGTGTGGAAAGGACATTGGGGTTGGCATCGATGACTCGGTCGGAGGCAACGATGACGTCGACGATGGCGTTGGGGGCATCTTCGCTGGAGAGGACAACGGTGTAGCCTTGCTGGCGGGCCTGGGTGACATAGGGTTCCCAGAGGACTGCGATCGCAATATTTTCATTCGGATCTTGCATCAAAGCCCAGGCTTCAGACGCTTCTGCCACAGGCTTCAGCTCAAAATCTGACAGGTTAAAGGCGTCGAATCGGGTATCGAGCACCAGTGCCAAATATTCACTAGGCGTATCGACAGCATAGGCAATACTGAGCTGGCCGCCTGCTTGCGCCTGGACCTTATTCAAATCTAGCAGGGAGTTCAGCTCAGGGTACTTTTTGCTGTTGAGCACTACGGCGTCTGCGCCCACGGTGCGATCTAGCAATCCTATAATTTTGCCCTGAGGCTGCTGCTGCAAGTACTGGTCGAGCGTAGTCACAATGAGGTCGGCGTTACCTTTGGCCAACTGTTCGGCCCGCAGAGCCTGATCGAACTCGTCGGCATAGTCGATCTCAATGCCTGCTTCTTTCAGCGTTGCGTTGAAGGCTTCGTTGCGGAATGTGCTGTATCCGCTGAAGGTATCGCCGAGTAGGGTGAGCTGGGTGACGCCGTCGGCAGTTACGGTGCGGGTAATAGAGGTAGGGTTGCCTGTAATTTTGTTACCTACCCACCAAGCGCCGACGCCAATGAATGCACCGGTCAAAGCGAGACTAGCTAAGAGAACAGGAAGTTCATTTCGCTTGCTCATCGATTACAAATCCAAAAATGTGATGTATAAGATGTAATACAACTCAACTTACCCAATTTTCTTGAAATTGAGCCTTTATTTAGTCTTATGTCTCACGCGCAGCTGTTTCTCTAAGTCATAGCTCAAGATGGCTTTTTTCTATGCTCTCTTTAATGTGCGGAAATGCCTTTTCAGCAGGAACTAAATCAAGATGCGAAAATTCTGAGTTGCAGTCAGTTTGCGATTCTATTGCAGCCTGTGCCGCAAAAACTTGATCGCTATTTAGGCCCCAAACTGCAATATCTATATCCGATCTTTCGTACATTTTTTCTGGTGTTAGCAGTGAGCCGAATAAAACGGCTCGAGTTGCGTTGAACTGTGATTTGAGAATAGCCGCTGCCGCTTTTGCGATAGCTAGACCGACTTTCTGCTGTTCTTTCATCGCATCTATGTGCTGATCTCGAGTTGCCCATGCTTTGTGAATTCTGGCTAAAATCTCGGCGCGCCGTTCTTCAGATATCGAATATTTAATTCTGTGTGGATGTTGTGTATCTACTTCTATTTCGAGCTTCTCTTTAATGTGCTGTGATTTGTTTTCTCTGTCAGACTGAATTCTCGCTAGAATCTGCGCTCGGCGCTCAGGAGATATGGGGCTTTCACTTGCAACCATAGAAGATGCCTCTATCTAGCATATGCTTATTTGAATTATAGAAGACGGAAGGAACGTCTTTGCTCTCCTTACTGACCTACCAGTTCTTTGAACCAGTCGTCGCTCCAGATGGCTTCGAAGATTTCGTCGGCGAGGGCTTCTTGTTTGTAGCTGGGTTCTAGGCGGACGGCCTGCTGGAGATTTTCTAGGGCGAGGTCGTTGTCGCGCTGGAGGGCGTAGCAGAGGGCGCGGTTGTAGTAGGCTTTGGCGTAGTTGGGGTTGACGGCGATCGCTTTGTCGAAGCTTTTGAGAGCGTCGCGATCGCGTCCCAACCGCATCAGCACATAGCCCTTATTGTCCCAACCTTTCGCTAGCCCTGGCTTGAACCGAGTCGCCTTCTCAAAAGAGGCCACCGCTTCCTCATAGCGTTCTAGTTCAGTCAGTGCCAGTCCTCGATTTAGCCAAGCAACAGCGTCGTTAGCTTGCAAGGTTACGGCCTGATCAAAAGATTCAAAGGCTTTATCGTGAGCTTGTAGAATGCCAAAGGCGACGCCGCGATTTACCCAGGCTTCGTGATATTTGGGGTTAATGTCGAGAGCGCGGTCAAAGGCTGCGATCGCCTCTTCCCTCTGCCTCAATTTGCTGAGCACCATCCCACGATTCAGCCAGGCTTTGGCATCTGTTGGCGATTGTTCAATCACGGTGTCGAAAGCGCCCAGCGCTTCCTGATACTGGCGCAGTTCTCTAAGCAACAGACCGCTTTGATACCAGGCATCGCTGTTGTCTGGCGCTAGCTCAGTGACTTTGTTCAAGGCTTCTAGCGCTTCTTCTTTTCGCTCTAGGGCAATGAGCACACGGCTACGGTTGAACCACAGTTCAGCATTAGAAGGCTGTACTTCGAGCGCGCGATCGTAAGCGGTAAGGGCAGCGGCGTACTGTTTGTTCTCCAGCTGTTGGTCACCTGCTTCAATGAATTCGTCGGCAGTGAGAAACAGCTCGGGGCGGTTGTCTTTTAGCCGTTTCATTTGCTCAGTGAGTTCGCCCAGCTGAGACTGAGACGTACTCATAAATGAGTTTGCTACATACTCTGGGGTGACACGGCCCAGCGCCTGCATAATCTCTTTTTTCTCGCTTTCTGCTTCAGACTGGAGTGCAGAGAGCTTGCTTTCAATCTCTTCTTTGGTTTTCAGCACTTCTGTGAGAGCCCGTTCTTGCCGCTCGCTCATTTTTCCTTGCAGAGATTCTAGGGCCTGACCAAATTTCTCTTCTATTTGGCCGAGTCGTTCTTGCGCAGTTTGCTGGCGGTCGGTGGCGGCCTGGGCCAGTTCGCCAATTTGCTCACCCAGTCGGGCATCGAAGCTGTTGAGCTTTTCGATGATGATGTCGCGGCGGCCAAATACTGTATTGCGAACGCCTGCAAGCTCGTTACTGAAGCTGTCTTGTATCTCTATCAATCCATTCATCAGTTGCTCACGTTCGCCGCCAATGCCAGACTGAAGCGATTCAATTTCGCGGGTGAATTCGCCCTGCAATGCTTGAACGATGCCAAGGGTTTCGCTTTGCTGTTCGCTCAGCTCAGAGCGCATACCTGTGAGCTGCTCTGAAAAGGCACGGGCCGTTTCGGTGAGTTCGGTATACAGCTCGGTTTTGCGAGTGCTGACGTCCTTACCCAGATTCGAGAGCTGGGCGCGGAAGCCGTCTGCGGTCGCCTGCAACTGCATGATGGTGTGGCTACGCTCGTCACCAATACCAGCTTGCGCATCGGAGATTTGATTTTTGAAGTCATTCGCAACCCGGTCCATATCGCCAAGCAGCGTACCTTTGCGACCTTCAACGTCGGCCTTGAGCGTGGCGAACTGAGCCAGGAAACCATCGGCAGACTGGCGCAGATTCTGCATCATGTCGGCTTTGCGACCTTCCACTTCGCTGCGGATGGTGTTGAACTGCTGCTGTAAGTCTTCGGTGGATTTTTGAATATTTTGTAGCGCAAGATCTCGGTGACCTAGGGCGCTGGCCTGAATTTCGGACAGGTCTTGGACGGCGGCGGCTTCTGAGGTTTTGAGATTTTCGATAGCGTAGTCGCGCTGCTGTTCAATTTTGGCCCGAGCTTCGGCTTCGGCTTCTACCAGCTTGGGACCAAAGTCGTCTTTTTGCGCGGCGATTTCGCCAAGCACGCGTTCTTTTTCCGCAGCGGTTTGGGCCTGGTAGCTGCCCATTTGGTCAGAAAGGACGGATTCTTTGCGATCCATTTCGTCAAAGAAGGCGGCTTTGCGGCGCTGGGTTTCTTCTTTGATGACGCCTACATGGCGAGAAAATTCGGCTTCGGAAGTGGTGAAACGCTGTAAGATTCGTTGACCTTCCACTTCGGTTTCGCTGTGGAGGCCGTCAAAGCGCTGCCTGGCTTGGTCGCGTAGCTCTATGGCTACCTGGTAGAAGTCTGTAGCGGTGGCTTCGAGCTTGCCATTAATATCTTCGAGCTGTCGTTCCCAGCTGCGTGCGGTTTGCACTTTGAACTCGCTGAGTTCTTCGATTAGGTTGTAGAGAACTTCGCGCTGGGCGGCAACTTCTCTTTGAAAGTTGCTGGAGCGGCCTTGTAGTTCGCCGGAGAGATCGTCAGCTTCGGTCAGTACGCGGTTGAGGCTACGGGTGGCGTTGTAAACCTTGTTTTCTAGCTCGGTCATTTCGTTGAGCTGGGTGCGCACAATGGTGGCAACTTCGTTGACCACGGATCGGCGTAAAAACCACAGCATGATGACGCCCGCACCCAAAATCAGCACAAGTAGCCCCAGCATGAGGGTGACGAGCGTGGTGAGCGTCTCTTCAGGATTTTCAGTTTGAACGGCAGTGCTTGTAAAAGGAGCGCTTTCGGTGGACCCAGCAGGGGGCTCGACTGGCTGTACTTGAACGGTATTGGGGGCGTCAGGACTGGTGCTTTGCGGTGTGTCTTGTGCCAGCACTTGCACAGGTGGCATAAGCCCGCCAAGCAGCAGACTGCTGCTAGCAATGGTCAAATACTGAGCCAGACGCCAATTTTTTTGATTCCCCTGCATGGGTGACCCCTTACTGTGGCTACCGTTGGTCGGTTCGCTTCGTTTTACACTGCATTTTACCTGAATCGTCAGGTTAGCAGATAGTTGGCGCACCGCCGATAACGGTTAGATGGCGGTTAACGGAACAAGAGCACAGGGATCTGGCTGTTTCTGAGGAGCTGAACGGTGGTACTGCCGATAATGAGATGACGAATCCGGCGATGACCATAGGCTCCCATTAACAACAGACTGATTTTATTTTGTTCTATATATCCAGCAATTTGTTTCTCAGGATCGCCTGTCAGTAGGTTAGCTGTGACCGTGAGACCTGCTTGCTGAAGCGTGTCTTGAGCTTGGGTAAGTTCTTTGGTTCGTCCTTCGTCAGCCTCAGACTTGGCAACAACCGCTAAGTGAATCTCAATGTCTTTGAACCCTGAAGTATTTTCTATCAAAAAGTTCAAGATTCGCTTACCTGTGGGGCTGCCGTCGTAGGCAAACAGTATGCGCTCAATGGGTGCAAAGGTTTGGGGGGTTACCAGGCAGGGTTTGCTGCTGCTGCGAACGATTCGATCGATATTGGCACCCAAATGCCCAGAAGCAAAATCTGCGGCTTCGCCTCGTTTACCCAGCACCACCATATCGGCGTCAGCTTCGTAGTCGTGAAAGCAATCTACTAAGAAACCGGTTGGATTGAGCAGCTCTACTTCGTCGATGCCTTCTGCCTTCAGCATTTGGTCAGCGTTTTGTAGAATCAGCCGGGCCCTTTTTTTGTTGAGCTTGGCTTTCTCGTGTTCTAGATTAACCAGATCATTCATCAGCTGATCGGATGCGCCTAGGCCTAGGCTGCCGCTGAGATTGCCCGTAGAAACGGCCTTTTGGCGAATGTCTGTGACAAACAGGACTTTTGCCTGAGACTGAAACCGAAGCGCAAACCACGCGCCATAGCGATAGACAGTCTCTGCAAAGGCAGACCCATCAGAGCATAAAAGAATTGTTTTCATGGTAATTAGCGATGACTACGCATCAGCGATGAGTTCTTCGTCTGTGGCAAGGCGATTGAGCAGGGTTGAGCTAGCTTCGTTGAGCCCAATGACATCTACCTCAATGCCTTTACGGCGAAACTTTTGGACGGTTTTGTCGAGGACTTCTACAGCGCCTTGGTCCCACAGGTGGGCATTCGTCAGGTCGATGGTGACGCTTTCAACCGGTTCATCAAAGTCGAAAGAGGTGGCGAATTCGTCGCGAGAAACGAAGAAGATTTGCCCGGATATTTTGTACATACGGCGGGCTCCGTCTTCTACGAGCACCTTATCGACAAATACGAGCTTGGCGACTTTTCGGGAGAAAAACACGGTGCTCATGACGATGCCGATGCCGACACCAAGCGCAAAGTTGCGGGTGAAGATGATGACAAACATCGTCGTTAGCATGACGGCCACTTCACTACGTGGTACGCGGCGCATATTTGTAAAAGACGACCAGCGAAAGGTGCCGATAGACACCATGATCATGACGGCGACCAGAACGGCCATGGGCATTTGCCTGACCCAGTCTTGCAAGAACAGAATAGAGATCAGTAAAAAGATGCCTGCTGTGAGGGTGGAGAGTCGTCCCCGTCCGCCGGACTGGACGTTGATCACCGATTGCCCAATCATGCCGCATCCGGCCATACCGCCGAAGAATGCAGTAACGATGTTGGCGATGCCCTGACCCTTCGCTTCTCTGGTTTTATCGCTGGGGGTGTCTGTGAGGTCATCTACTAAAGAAGCCGTGAGGAAGGAAGCGAGCAAGCCTACAATCGCCAGTGTGATGGAGTAGGGGAAGATAATTTGTAAGGTTTCGATCGTGAACGGCACTTGAGGGATGGCAAACACAGGGGGTGCGGTGGGGAGTGCGCCCTGCTCGCCTACGGTGGGTACATCGAGCTTTAGTGTGATGGTTGCGATGGTCATCACAGCGAGGGCAACGAGCGGGGAAGGGACTGCCTGAGTGAAGCGCGGCAAGATGTAGATGATGCCGAGCGATAGCGCTGTAATGACATAAACCGTGTAGGGCACGTCTGTCAGCTGGGGTAGCTGGGCTCTGAAAATTAGGATGGCTAGTGCGTTGATGTAGCCGATCATGACGGCGCGGGGCACAAATTTCATTTGGCGACCCAGCTTGAACAGACCGAAGATGACCTGGATAATGCCGGTGAGGAAGGTGGCCGCCAGTAAATACTGCAAACCATGCTCGGCGACTAGGTCGATCATTAGTAGGGCCATCGCGCCAGTGGCCGCTGAGATGGAGCCTGGTCTGCCGCCGAGAAAAGCGGTGATGACCGCAATGATGAATGAGGCGTAGAGTCCTACTTTGGGATCGACGCCTGCGATGATGGAAAACGCGATCGCTTCTGGAATGAGCGCTAGCCCGACGACTGCCCCAGACAGGATGTCGGCCTTGGGGTTAACCAGCCATTCTCGTTTGAGGGTGCGCAAACTGAAGGCGCGAGCGTTGAAATTACGAATGTTCAAGGGGTCTCCGTAAGCCTTGGAAAAATCTGATGAGTGAAAGTCTAGTGAGTGAAAGTTTTGATGCCTGAAAGGGTACGACAGAGCGGTATATACTTTCTCTGCTTAATGTTTCTTTAATATATGCTCATCTAAAAGCAAATTGGCAGCGGTGTCTAGGGGTGATTTGTGGGTAAGCGGCCAGGTGAGTGCTTGGGATAAGCAGCCAAGCGAATGCGGGTAGGCGTACTATATATAGAAGAAAAAAAGCCAACACTTGTCTATGGCAGACGTTTCGATTGCTCAGCATTATCATCAGCGCACTAAGTACGACCCGGAGACCTTGGCGGCCAAGAGTAAGGGCCCTAATGGTGGCCTCGACTGGTCGCAGCAGCCGGTCCCCTACAAAGACTATAAGATTGGCCATGACGTAGACCTAAAACCATACCTGGAAAAAGAGCCTACCAATGCGGATGATAGCTGGCGCTGGTGGCAACGGCTGTCTCGTTTGCTAATTGACAGCTACGGGCTAACGGCTAAGGTGATGACTTATTCGGGGGAGCCGGTGTATCTGCGCTCTGCGCCTTCTGCCGGTGGGCTGTATCCGGCTGAGATTTATCTGGTGTCGCGGGGGACGTCGCTATTGCCTGCGGGTTTGTATAACTACCAGGTGCGATCGCACTCACTCCTCCGGTTTTGGGAAGACCATCCCTGGCAATCGCTACAGGCAGGTTGCTTTTGGCATCCAGCGCTAGAAACGACGCAGCTTGCACTAGTGGTAACCACAGTATTTCAACGGTCGGCCTGGCGCTATCAAGACCGAGCCTATCGACGAGTGTTTTTAGATTCGGGGCATCTGCTAGGCAATTTGGAAGTGGCAGGGACGCTATGTGACTATCGGCCGCATTTGATAGGGGGCTTTGCCGATGAGCTGGTTAATCAGCTGCTGTACTTAGAGAGTGAGGTGGAGAGTGCGATCGCAGTTCTCGCCCTAGCCGATCTCTTCCAGGTTGATCAGAACCTGTCTCCTGCGCGCGCCGCCCTCCCTAGCTCTATCCATACCGACATTATCGCTACGCCAGACGGTGAACTGCTGGGTTATCTGCACGAGCACAGTTTGATTACTGCTGAGTCGGGATATGGCCAGCAGCAGCAAAAGAATATAGAGACACCGGTTCTACCGCCGAATGCTTCCTCTCCGCAGACTTCTGTGGAAGCATCGGGCACTGAAGCAGATCCTGAAATGGCTGATGAGCCGCAGCTTAGTCTGCCGGGCGATAAGTACAAGTTTCCGTTTGGCATTACCGTCTCGACCAAGACACAGCCAATTTTGTGGGGCGATCGCCTTTGCGATCTCGAAGACACCTTACTCACTCGCCGCTCAACTCGCCGCTATTCTAGAGCGCCTTTAGATAGATCAGATGTGTTTGCCGTGCTCGACTTTACTTACCACCCCGAGCACTATCTTCTACAAGATTTTGATCAGCAACCGGACTATTTTGACCTCAGCCTAATTGAAACGTTTGTTGCGATTTCCAACGTTGATGGACTGGAGCCGGGCTGCTACTACTACGCACCGAACTCTGAAGAGCTGCGGCAAATTCGGTTCAATCAGTTTCACAAAGATCTACATTTTCTTTGCTTGGGTCAAGATTTAGGACGGGATGCTGGCGCGGTGATTTTTCACACGGCAAACCTAGAGGCGGCTGTCGCTAAGTATGGCGATAGAGTTTATCGCTACTTACATATGGATGCAGGGCACCTCGGCCAGCGAATTAATTTGGCCGCGACGCAGCGCCAAGTCGGCGTCAGCGGAATAGCAGGCTTTTTTGACGATCAGGTTAATGAGCTGTTGAGCATTCCGGCTGAGGAAGCCGTGCTCTACATTACGACCATCGGTAAAAAGCCTACTCGCTAAAGTTTGCCTCCTGGAACCTACTGGTCGAGGCCGCCCATGTCTCTTACGCTTCGTGCTATGGCAGAGACATCTTCATCCCCATACCCTTGCGCAATCAGGCCATTTTCTATTTGCTCCACATAGGCCGCCATTGGCAACGGCAACCCTAGCTCGCGGGCCGTCTCCAGCGCAATGTTCAAATCCTTTTGATGCAGCCGCACCCGAAATCCTAGCGGATAGTCATTGTCGATCATATTGCCGGAGCGATGGGTCAATCCCCAAGATCCTGCTGCGCCACTGCCCACTGCCTGCACCACTTTTTCCATATCTAGTCCGGCTTTCAGCCCCAGTGCCATGCCTTCCGCTACCGACCAATAGGTACCCGCCACGATGATTTGATTAATGGCTTTGGTGGTTTGCCCTGCGCCGATATCACCGACGTGGGTGAGGGTGGAGCCCATTGCGCCAAGGACAGGTTCGGCCCTGGCAACATCGGCTGCTGTGCCACCAATCATGATTGAGAGCGTGCCTTTTTCGGCCCCTTCGGAACCTCCAGAGACAGGGGCATCGAGCATGGCAATGTCTTTGGTGGCTAGCTGCTGAGCAATGTGGCGGGTAACGCTGGGGCTAATAGTCGACATATCTATGAGGAGTGTGCCAGGCCGCGCGCCGTGGATGATGCCACCTTCACCCAGTACAACGGCTTCTACATCTGGGCTATCGCTAACGCAGGTAATGACGATCTCGGCGGTGGCCGCAGCGGCTTGCGGAGAGTCGCACACCGTACCGCCTGCAGCTACGACAGATTGCGCTTTACCCGGTGTCCGGTTGTACACTGCGACGTCATGGCCAGCTTTTAGGAGGTTGATCACCATCGGTGCGCCCATCGTGCCAAGTCCAATAAATGCAACGTTCATAAGCTGTGGTAGAGAGAATAGATTGAAGCTGATAAAAGGTTATCAAAGCGCTGATGAAATCTTGAGGCATTAAAAAAGCCCCCGGCTTGGACCGGAGACTTTTATTGGTTTGAGTGAGCATCAATATACCAATACGCTAGTAGCTGATGCCAAACGCAATGCTTTCACTTTGAACGCGCTACTATTTAGCCAGCACAAGGGTCAGCGGCACAAGGGTCAGCAGCGCAAGGGTCGGCGGCACAAGGATCCGCAGCGCAAGGGTCGGCGGCGCAGGGGTCAGCAGCGCAAGGGTCAGCCTTATCAGCAGCGCAAGGGTCAGCAGCACAAGGATCTGCTTCAACTTCAGCAGCATCGGGCGCGGCAGTATCGGCTGTGGGCTCACCACAGCTAGTGAGGGCAGTCATGCCAAAAACGGAAGCAGCGGCTAGGGCAGCAAAATACTTAACTTTCATCTCGAACTCCTGGGAATTTGTAATAAATGGCCATCACTACGCGCCTGCAAAAACAAGCTTTGACAGTGACAATAAAGATTAATCAAGTGCTCAACTTAATCGTTGTCACAATTGTGGACTGTCAACGAGGTGAAAAAGTGAGAGCGCGCTGAGGCGCGGATAAATAAGGTCTGTGATCTTTATTACCGTTTTGTTATTTTTCACCTGGGACAATCTTTGCCAGTGAATCGACCAGTGAGTCGGCTAATTTTCGGGCAGACTCACTGGCATCTGTTCTTGACTATTCAGCAGCTGCGCAAGGATCAGCTGCGCAAGGATCAGCTGCTGCACAAGGGTCAACAGCACCTTCTACTGCTTCTACCGCACCGTCTACAGCTTCGCCTGCTTTATCAGCTGCGCCTTCGATAGCTTCGCCCGTTTTTTCGGCAGCGCCTTCTACAGCTTCGCCCGCTTTGTCAGCGGCACCTTCTACAGCTTCGGTAGCGCCGTCAACTGAGTCAGTAACGCTAGCAGGGTCGCCACAGCTAGTGAGTGTGGTGACGCCGAGTACGGAAGCAGCCGCGATCGCAGCGAAATACTTAATTTTCATTTCCTAAGTCCTTGGATTCTTAAAATCTGTATATGGACGACATCTATTCCTGCCTTAGCGGCAGAGTTGCGATATCGCCCATAAACCTAATCGTTACAATTGCGGAGTGTCAAATCATGAAAAAGAGCTGGAGGCCTTGACTGCCTTAGTCTATGGCAGTTGTAAGGATTTATTACTTTTTCGTCATGCTTTTGTCACTTTCAAAATTGCCCGATATTGCACAGGCTTGAGAACGCGAACTTAGGAACGTCGTTTCTTCCGTTTTTTCTTTTTCCTTTTGCTGACCAGATAACTACCGATGCTGTCGCTGACGGAGTGACTGACAGAGCCAAGCTCTAGGCCGACGACGACAGCAACCCACTCAATCACGTACTTTTGGAAAAGGTTGCGAAAAGGATCCCGCAGGATTTCCCAGGAGAGCTTGGCGTCCCATACCCAGTTCAGGGTTTCGACGCTGAGTAGGGCAAATAGTGCGAGCCAAAACGAGAGATAAAGAACCCGCAAGGCTGTGCCGATAATAGGCCCGTGAGAAATAGGGGAGCGGTGCTTGATAGCGATTTGATACGGTAGCCAAATCCAGCGAAGCGGCCCCCACCGGGTGTATTGCACGGAGTGAATGTCAAGATCGGGGCCGAGCATGAGTCCGCCGATGAGGAATGAGGCGCTGACGATGCTGGTGATGACCGGGCTACGGGTGATGAGTGCGGTGGGGATGACCACTGCCGGAAGACACCAAAACGTGATGCGGTCGTGGGTACGGCCTGATGGCATAGGAATTGTTGATAAGATGCAATACCATACAGTAATACAGATGAATTAATCACTACCGGGAAAACACGGAAATTTCTGCCTGGGCAGGGCAAGGTAAGGTTCCAAGCACTTTTCTTTTGATGTGGGTTTAAGTTGGCTACTTCATCTGTTATTATCTTAATCCGGGCGTCAAGAGCGGCGCTTAGCGCACACTGCTTTATCATCTGAAAGCGTGTATGCACGGGCGATTAGCTCAGTTGGTAGAGCGCCTCCCTTACAAGGAGGATGTCACAGGTTCGAGTCCTGTATCGCCCATAGTTTGAAAGTACATATTTAATGTCAAAGAAGCCCCTGACTAAGTCCTCATCTGAAGGGGCTTCGCGGCTGCCTTTCCAGTTTTGGATTGTAGCCTCAATTGCGTTTATCAATTCTGTTAGTTTCACAATCATCATTCCAACGCTTTATCCCTACGCGAAGCAGTTTGGCTTGAGCGATTTTGAGGCAAGTTTACTGACGACGGCTTACTCGCTTTCGCAGTTTGTCGGGACGCCAATTTTGGGCCAGCTGTCTGACCGGTGGGGGCGACGACCGCTGCTGGTGGTTAGCCTTTTGGGGACGGTGGCTTCTAATTTGGTGGCGGCGATCGCAGGTGTTCCCTGGTTGCTGTTTGTCGCTCGAATTTTTGATGGGATTACCGGTGGCAATAATTCCGTGGCGCAGGCAGTGGTGAGCGACATTACCTCGCCAGAACAGCGAACGCAGGCATTTGGTATTTACAGTGGGCTGTTTCGGTTGGGGTTTGTGGCGGGGCCGCCGCTAAGCTATGTGGCGCAGCTGGTGCCAGAGATGCGGGTAGGGCCAGTGGTGGTGACGTCTTTGGGGATGAGTTTTTTGGTGTCGGCTGCGATCGCGCTGGTTGCGGCTGGGATGTGCTTCTTTTTCCTGAAGGAGACGACAGGCACTCCAGCCGATGGACTGTCGGAAGATACGGGTTCAAAATCTAAAGCAGCTGCTAAACCTCGTCGAAAAATCAGCTTTGTCGGGTTGTTCACGGCCTTGGGGCGGCCGGTGGTGGGGCGGATTTTGCTGATGACGTTTCTCAATGGGTTTACGTTTACGATTTTTACGTTTGCGTTTCAGCCGTTTTTTATTAATGTACTGGGGCAGGATGCGAAGAATTTAGCGATCGCGTTTGTTGCCTTTGGCCTGCTGGCGTTTGCTTCGCAGGTGTTTTTGCTAGAGCCACTGCGTAAGCGGTTCAGTATTGTGAATGTGCTGGTGGGAGCGCTGATTTTGCGGGGGCTGCTGTTTTTGCTGATGCCAGCGTTGCCGAATATTGTGGCGTTTTCGGTGTTGCTGGGGTTCTTTGGGCTGGTGAATGCGTTTCCGATGCCGTTGATTGATTCGATTCTGTCGATGCGGAGTGATCAGTCGGAGCAGGGGGAGGTGTTGGGGTTGAATGCGTCTTATTTGAGTATTTCTAATGCGATTGGGCCGGCGGTTTCGGGGCTGTTGGTGACGGTGTTTGGGTATGCGATGCCGTTTTGGGTGGCGGGGGTGATGACGGTGGCGATTGCTGGGTTTGCGGTGACATTAAAATCACCCGAAACCCAGAAACCGTAGGGACCGTAGGGGCCGTAGGGGCTATCACCTGTGGTGAGGCAAAGGCCAAAGCACCGCTATGCCCTCCGGATCGGAAAACAAGGCGCAAGACCACAAGAAATGGGGATTTCCTCCCCACACCCCTCCTCCGCTGGGGGCCTCAATGTGCTGCCTGGGGGCCGCCACTGCCTCCCCCAGACCCCCCGAAAGGGTCTTGCAAAGGGGGTTTTTGTAAATCTAATTTTTCTGATTGGGGAGTTTCGCTGTGGCTTAATGCCGCGCTGTGGCATTGATATCGACAGGTCGAATTTAGATGCAAGATATTGATTACTAATTGCCCTGTTTCATCGTCAGTTCGTTATGCGGCGACCTTCTCTCCTAGCTGTGACCCCAATTTCAAATACTTTGCCTGAAGCGGTTGCCATTTCTTCCACAGAGTTAGCCGCGAATCTTGAAATGACTGGTACAAAGTGGGTAGTTTTTCTGTCCAGCTGTCGCCGAGTTCTGCGGTGAGAAATTCGGAGATGATGAGCTGGTCTTGAAGTTCGCCGAGGACTTTTTGTAGGGTGCGTAGCTCACGAATTTGGGCGGCGTAGGTGATGCCGTAAAGGCTGCGGAAGAATTCGGTTTGGTAGCGGGTTTGCTTAATTTGCTTTCGTAAGTCGTGTAGCTGCTGGCTGCCA